>JAAEKY010000029.1 GCA_024227235.1 Desulfobacteraceae bacterium
GTTTGAACTGAGTTGCCTGGGGCTTATTGCCGACAAACTCAAATCTAATAAAATTTTGATTGAAACTGAAGTTTTTAGACCTGTCCCTCGCATTAATCTGTACTATTTGAAATTATTGATAATTTAGCCTTCGTTATAAAAAACGTATTTAACGGAATCAAGCGGCTTCTTTCCACACATAACGATGATGAAGACCTCCAACCCGTGAAAGAGAAATCAATATACCATTTTTCGGTTCGGACTGTACCTGACGTTCAAACGGTGTGTCTTTCAAAAGGCCAAGGTGCGTTCTATCACGGTGATAATATTCGAAATAATCTGACAAAATAGCTTTTAAATGGTTTTCGTTAAGCACAATCATATGGTTTAAGCAATCACGCCGGATACTGCCGATAACCCTTTCACAGTATGGATTTTGCCAGGGGCTGTGAGGAGCTGTCTTTACCTCTTCTATCCCCATATTTCTTATACGCCTTTGGAAAACTTTACCATAAATTCCATCACGATCTCTTAATAAATATTTTGGTTCTGCATTCCAGGGGCATGCTTCAACAATTTGCTGAGCAGTCCACTGGGCTGTGGGATTCATTGTTACATTGAAGTGAAGGATTTTCCGCCGTTCATGCCATAGCACCACAAATACATACAGGAGTTTAAAATTGGCTGTAGGTACAGTAAAAAAGTCTATGGCATAGGTATTGTTCATATGATTCTTTAAAAATGTCCGCCAGGTCTGGGATGGAGGCTTACCAACCTTATACCTTTTGATCATATTTGACACCGTTCGTTCAGAGATCTCAATGCCCAGCTTAATGAGTTCACCATGCAGTAACGGTGCACCCCAAAGAGGGTTTTCCTTTATCATTTTTTTGACTATTTTTTGAATTTTTATATCAATGGACGGCCTGCCTGGTTTTTGAGATTTGAATTTCCAATACAACTTAAAACCCTTTTTGCGCCAACGGATTACCGTCTCCGGCTGCACAAACATCAATACATTTTCCCAACCACTCCATAGTCGGGATAGAATGACCCAGAAAAAACGGTCTTTTTTACGGATTTTAGGACGGCGAACCGATTGCTTCAGGACAACAAGTTGCTGGCGAAGGGCAAGGTTCTCAATTGCAAGTCGGGAATTCAATTTGAACATCAAAATCATAATTAAAAATGTGAAAATTATAGTCTCCATAATGCTTGAGGGCTCTATCAAGCACTATCCGAATTGTCAATGATTTCAGTCAAGACGGGTTTTTGCGAAGGACAGGTCGAATAATGGGCTATAAATGGACAAAAATAGGGCTTACAACTTTCATCTCTGTAAACCCTATTGGGTGTATGATTAAATTTTTATCTTTAATCTGATAATGGATTTATACTGGTTTTAATCGGAAGACCCGCATCTTTCCATGATACTGAGGGATGCTCTTGTGTTTCAGTTAGCCTATTTGGGAAGCCTCTGTAGCCGTTATAGACATTGCTATAAGATGTACCCTCGAATCCACCTCTACCGCTTTTATCATCTGGTTGATCAATCTCATAAATTGTATCAAACAAATTAACATCAAACCCACCAAGACAATCTTGAGATCTGCCTCCGCTACGGCAGAAAAATATCAAAATGTCATAATTGTCACTCAAGGCATTCACTTCACCACCAAAACTGGAATTGAGTGTTAGGGATGCATCTTCCTCAACCCACAATTTATAAGGAATATTTATAGCAATTGGAGATATTATTATGTTTGTGATTTTCTTGGTTTGGAGCATTTTATGCCTGCCGTTGATTTCAAATCTAACTTGTCTTCCATTTTTTGTTAGTATCACTTTCCCATCATCAGGATAGAGTGATTCTTCTTTTGTTGTTATAATTTCATCAACCTGGCATGCAGCACCCACCCAGAAATATTCTGCTCTTGTTCGCACATCAACCAACGCAACCCGGGTTCCTTCTCCTGTAACCGGATCGGTCTGACTTTGTACCGCATTAAAAGCCTCTTCAGCTCCTATGAGAATTGGAATCAAGCAATTTGCATTTGATATCCAAAAAAAAAAAAAAA
>JAAEKY010000030.1 GCA_024227235.1 Desulfobacteraceae bacterium
CAATGATTATATAATTGCCTATAATGGTCATAAAATACCAAATACCAGAAGACTGATTAATTATGTCAAGAAGTACAAAAGGGAAGAATTCGTCAGCATTGTCATTGTCAGAGATAAAAGGATTTTGGAATTCACCTTGAGAGGAGGATTTATCGGAGTACAGATAGTCACCATTCCCATGAAGTTTAAAATTCTCGAAAACTATTATAGGGATTTGGGTATTTGAGTCCAAAAACAACAGTCAGTAAATTCAAACAATCACTATGAAGGATCTACTAATATTTTTGTTATTATCAAAGTTATATGGAAACATGACCGGCCATGACGTCCTTGGGTCATATAATTGAACGACAATGTTTATCCAAAAAAATTCTGGCATACCACATATAGCGATACCCGAATTTCGCCTTGACTCAGTCTTTAGAATATCAGGTACATCCTTGTTGTTCAACCAAAACTCAATGTAATTGACACGGTCTTGGGTGATCTTTTCTTTAAAGAAATTATCGAAAATCAAACTTTTCAATTTAACACCAAAAAACGACCGATTTCTTGACAAAAGGCAAAAAAGCATTTACTTATCCTTTAATGAGCCTATATTCAGTTTCCAAGGTTGCTTGCCAGTCAATCAGAGAAGGACTAATTGTGAAGCAAACACTATTCTCTGTATTTCTCTATTTTTTTGTATTTGTCACCGGCGCAGCCGGTTTGATGTATCAGGTTGCCTGGCAAAAATATTTGAGCAGGCTTCTGGGAAGCGACAGTATCGCCATCGCGATAATTCTTGGGACATTTCTCGGCGGCCTCTCTCTTGGATATTACCTCTGCGGAAAATTCACCACCCGGGTAAAAAACCACTTCTTGATGTATGCCTTCCTGGAAGCACTCATTGGCATCTGGGGGGTTTTTTTCCCCGGCTTATTCCTGCTGCTTGACTCCCTTACCGGATCCTGGAGTTTCTCGCCACCTGTATTGATGACTGTTCAAGGTTTCTTTTGTTCCGCGATGCTCATGGGAATCCCAACCATATGCATGGGGGGGACAGTACCGTTTCTAACTAGAGCTGTATCACAAACCCTGGCTGAATCAACCCATGTCCACGCTAAAATCTATGCAATCAACACGACGGGCGCGTTTATAGGAACACTATTGGCCGGTTTTTTCCTTATCCCGTATATAGGCCTACCCCCCACCATTTATTGCGCCGCCGGATTGAACCTGAGTGCCTTTTTTTTCTTTTATTTCATTGGCCAAACTCTTCCCCATGGAATTCCTTCCAGCGAAAAATCATTACCCTTTCCTGATAGTGCCAATGCCCCTGAAAAACAACGTCGGCCTAATTCCTTATATATTATCGCCTTTCTGAGCGGTTGTTATGTAATGACCATGGAAAATGTACTGATTCGCTTGACCAATTTTTCTCTGGGCAGTTCTTCCTACTCTTTCTCAATAATCGTTGCGGTGTTTATTCTGGCAATCGCCATTGGCAGTTATGGGGCTGGTTTACTGAAAAGGCTACCGAAAAGCCTATTATATACCAATCAATTGTGTATCACCCTCGCCCTTGTGGCAATATATTTCACCCTAGACAGCTGGCCTTACTGGGCCCACCTGACCAGGATCTCATTCCAGCCCAACGATGCGGGTTTCTGGCTTTATCATCTGACTATATTCCTAATCTTGAATGTAATTCTCATGCTGCCCGTGGCCTTTATGGGAGCCACCGTCCCCCTTACGTTCCATGAATTAAAACGAGACCTGCGCAATGTCGGCAAACATTCCGGATATGTGTTTTCCTGGAATACCTTCGGCAATCTTGCAGGAAGTCTGTTTGGTGGCATTGCCCTGTTTTATATCTGGGATATTGAACGGGTTTACATCTTTGCCGTGCTGCTTGCCTCGCTCTCGACACTGCTGGCAGGATTTTCTCTAACAAAAAAACATATTTTTATAGCTCTGGCACTAAACTTTGCAGTCATCCTTATGCTGATCACAACACCATTCTATACCCAGCGCAATTTCATGACCGGCACCTTTCGCAACAGAACACCAATTCCCTGTTCATTTACAGGGCCAACCGAATTTTTTTCCAAATTCAATGCCAAAAAAAAAATGCTCTATTACAATGATGGGCCAACCGCATCCATTGCAGTCATTGAAAGCGAATTTCCGGAGTCAACTGAAGCATATACGAGATCACGGGCTATCTTCACCAACGGCAAATCTGATTCCGACACCTTTGGCGATATCTACACTCTCAAGCTGAGTGCTCATCTTCCGGTCCTCTTCAGTAAAAAACGGGATAACGCTCTGGTAATCGGCCTGGGAACCGGCGTGACAGCGGGAGAACTTTCCCTCTATCGGGACGTCAAGTCCATCGATATTGCAGAAATTTCCCCATCCGTTGTTGACGCATTACCCTATTTCGCTGACTATACGAATAATGTCCACGAGGATCCCCGTGTCCAAATCCATATCGGTGACGCCTTTCGTGTGTTGAGGCGAAGCGGTAAGACATGGGACATCATTATTTCAGAACCAAGCAACCCGTGGGTCACCGGGGTTGATCTGCTCTTTACTCGCGAATTTTACGCTCTGACCAAAAAACATCTATCCAGTTCCGGCGTTCTCCTGCAATGGCTGCAAACCTATGCTGCCAGCCCGGCAATGGTGGGCACAATTATGAATTCCGTCCTTCAGGAATTCACCCAACTGCGGGTCTTTCAAGCTAGACCCGGCGACATGCTCATTCTAGCGGCGAACAGACCTTTTACCCAGGCAGATCTGCTGCGGGCTGATTCATTATTAACAACTAACCGAAAAGTACACAGTTCCCTGGCGGAAATAAATCTGGCATCTGTGGACTCAATCCTGCTGCGTGAAGTGTGGACCCCAACACATGTCAGGGATCACTTTTCATCGTTTCCCATACAAACCTTTGATTATCCCTTTCTCCACTATCTGGCTGGCAGAGATTTTTTCAAAGACAGCCGAACGCCTAAGAATTACAATCAGATAACCGCGAAATATGCCGATGAATATCTCATGGCGAGTCTCCATGAAAATTGGCGGGACTTTGATTTCAGCCAATCACATGCTGACAGGTTACTGTTAGCCAGCATGGAAAAGTCTTTCCACTTAAAAAATGAACAACCAACCGTGACGTCTGTCTCTCTTAAACTAAAAGGATTTCTTGCCTATCCGGAACGCTTCCCTCTCTCAACCGAAGATCAAATCTTCTACGACACTAAGCTCATGGCCTCGATTATGACGGACAATAAGGGGCGAGAGCGAATATTGTCGCCAGAGGAGTCCTATAGAGAACTGGGTCAAAAGATGGCCAACCACATTCAGAGATTCAGAAATTGGCTGGTCCCCTATCCGGTTGCAGGGTTCATTGCTCTGCTCGAAGAAGGGGTGGAACAGGGCAAGGATGTCTATGAAAAAAACTGGTGCGCTTTGATGCTGGCGGAATTCATCTTACAGCGCCCGGGAAATGATAAAATGATTAGAGCGCTTCAAAAAAAAATAGTCCGTGATGAAACAGGCACCGTCCTCCTATTCGACAGAGACCGGCCGTTGCTTAAAGCGGTTAACGCCATTGCCGTATTGCAGGGAATGCAGCCTTTCGAACAATCTTAGAGTAATCGGGAAAGGAGATCGATTTCGGAAGGCCCAGATGCATAGTCACCCTGTTCATCACTGACCATACATCTGCTTACTGTATGTTACGGGAGAGGGGTTGCTACAGGATATGTTTCTTGGATTTTCTCCACATTATCCCAACTAACCCAATCATGCCACTCCCGAACAGAACCATGGTTGCAGGCGTTGGAACCGGAGCTAGGATGGCGGGACCAGTGGTCGTGGCCCACGCCCCCACACTACTGTAAGCGTCAGTAGAAATCCGGCGATTATAACTATTCAAGGAATAAGGATCACTTATTTGTTCGATATACCAGGCATTGGTATAGTAGTCCCCACCTCCTTTATCAGGATTTACATTTATCCATCCCAAATCTTCATATCTGCCGTACCACTGTGTTTTAGTCCAATATTTATTTCCAACTTTGGAAAATTCAGAATAAGTTTTGGAAAATGTATGATCAAAAGCTGCGGCAATTTGAGAGGCGCTATAAGTGTTCCACAGCGACCCCATCGCCCCCTCGGCCAATTTCCAGTCATCTAAAACCGTTGCGCCATAGTTTTCAGTCAAATTCCCGATAAAGCTGATTTGTTGATCCATTGTTTTACTGGTCAGTTCGTCCAGTGCGGCAAACCAATACCTGCTGTTGATATCATCATAAACAACATCACCATCCCGCAGCAAGGTGGCAGCCGAAGGAACTGCCATACCGGTTATAAGCAGTATGGCAAAAAACATTTTACTAATCTTACCCATTTTAAATTCCTCCTAAATATTTAGTAAAGTGTCCTAATACAAATTGCTATGAAGAGTGATGCAAGAAATATACCTGTACTCTGCAACCCCAAGAGCATGAATTGGCTGAATTTACGGTGTTATTGGGTAATTTTTTACTGAGAAATAAATGTACTAAAATGAGTAAAAAATGGAATGATTATGGGTAAATTTTTTCACAATTTGTAAAGTGCATGGGTTTTTGTCAAATTTTTAGATTTAAAAATCAACTATGTAGAAAGGCTTATATTTGTTCCCAGAGCTTCAGCAGGAAGGTCTCCCTATCCCACTGTCTGGGTGGCTACCGGGACGAACAGATAATTTCTCGGGCGGAACTTTCATCCGCTGGTATCTTGCGCCCTCGTGGCGCGCCCATACGTGGTATACGAATACTTTTCTATTTTTGTACAGAATTTTTGTTGTTTTAAATGGCGGAAATCTGACATAAATAGGTCATGGCAGTTCTTACACCTGCGCCTGCATATTTTCTTTTTCATAGACCTTGTACCTCCCTCCTCAGATCTATGATCGACCTACTCGAAACGGTGGCGGGGTATTTTTTTTAAAAAAAGGGCGGGGCCTGTGTGGGATAACTTGCAACAAAAAAAACTGGCTGCATAATTGGAGCTTAAGTTGGTTGGGTGAGAGTCAAGTATTCTTGCATTAAGGGCTTTAGACTTTCATGATGATTTTTAATAAAGTATTGCTTTGGTATCTTTGAACATTTCGGCTTCTGAAGACTTCACCTTAGATAATTATTCTTGAGTCAATCATGTATATTTTTATCAAGGACCTCACGTATCTTTTGAGAAAGAGTCTTCATTTGAAAAGGTTTCATTAAAAAAGCTTCGAATCCTATTTGCTTTGCACTATCTTTAGTTAGCCTGGAATTATAACCGGTACAAATAATAATGGGAATATTCGGACGGATATTCATCATCTCCTGCGCCATGATATCTCCCATCATTTCTGGCATTGTCATATCAGTTATCACAATATCATACTCTTCAGGGTTTGATTTGAACCGTTTTAAAGCTTCTTTACTACTATTTTCTATTGTCACCTTATATCCTAATGAATTTAAAATTTTTTTTGGTGCATCCAGCAACATGATCTCATCATCGACAAAAAGAATATGTTCTTCACCGCATAAAGCATGTCCGGATGCTTCGGAACTATTAGAATCAAGTTTTTTATTTATGATCGGTAAATATATGTCAAAAACAGTACCCTTTCCAAGTTTGCTCTTTACCTTAATTTCACCATTATGTCCTTTAACAATTCCATGAACCATGGAGAGCCCCATCCCGGTTCCTTGTCCATTACTTTTTGTTGTAAAAAAAGGTTCATAGATACGTTTTACAATATGGGAAGGCATTCCGATTCCATTATCTTCGACGCTAAGCTTTAGATATGGACCAGGAACTAATTCCAGATTGTTTTTATCAGAAAAACATTCAACTATCACTTCGTTTAGGGATACTTTTATGCTTCCTTCGTTATTCTTAATAGCATGCTTTGCATTCGTGCACAGATTCATTATTATTTGGTGAATCTGAGTTGAATCACCCATGATAACAGAACGACAACAAAGATCTTCGACTAAATCAATTGATTTGGGAATGGCTGCTCTAAGTAACTTCAGAGCCTCTTTTGTGATTACATTAACCCGTACTGGTTTAAACTCATTTTCAGATTGCCTGCTGTAGGTCAAAATTTGAAGAATTAAAGCCTTGGCTCTTCCCGTAGCGCCTAAAAGTTTTTCCAGATAGTTATATTGGTCTGAGCCGTTTAATGCATCCATCCGAGCAAGCTCAGCATATCCTACAATACCTCCAAGAATATTGTTAAAATCATGGGCGATACCTGCAGCCAGAGTCCCTATTGATCTGACCCTCTCTGATTCGGATATTTTTTTTTCAATCATTTTTTCTTTTTCAATACGATTATGCATAGCTTGAAATAACATTGCATTTTCAATCGCAATAGCTGCATGGTGAGAAAAAATGCTTAATAACAAAGAATCCTCTTCATTAAAGTATTCACCTTTTCTTTTGTTAATAACCTCTAATACACCAATTATTCTTCGATTAGATCTCATTGGGACGCAGAGTAAAGATTCGGTCTTTACGCCACTTATATCGTCAATTTGTGAATAAAAACGAGCGTCCTTTTTAGAGTCGGATACGAGAAGAGGCTTTTGATTTTCCACAACCCAGCCAGCCACACCTACTCCAGGAGGAATTCTAATATCCTTTAACTCATCAGTATTGGGCCCCGTGGGGACACTGAATACCAATTCTCCAGTTTTTTCATCCAAAAGCATTAGAGTGCTAGCGGTAGCATCAGTTACAATATTTGCATATTTCATAATTAAAGACAGGACTTCTAAGATATCAATAGTAGAATTGATTACAAACCCTACTTTAAGTACATTGGCAAGTTTTTCACTATCCAAGAGGTGTAAATCCATAGCCAGTTTAGACTGGGTTTCGAGGGCTTGTACCAAATCTTCTTCTTCAATAAATCCTTTTTGTATCAGAATTTGACCAAGCATGGGTATTTCGTCATTCTTTTTAGCACGATTTATAGAGATCAATTCAGATCTATCAAAATCAGATTCAACCAAAAGATCCTCAATAAAGCTTTGTTGAACTTGTAAAGCTTCTGCTATCTCGGCTTTAGATACATGTCCCCTCTTTATAAGAATATCGCCTAAAAGATGAGAATTTATATTCATTTCGTCTCTTTTCTAACGTCTATATCAGGGAAAAAATAGCTTACAGTTGGATATTTAATTTTAAACATATATTAGATATTGATGCAAGAAAAAATTATTTAAAAATAGCCCCCCCCAAAAGTGGACATATAGCTAATCCACTTTTGGGTAAATCTATAGGAAAACCAAAACTCAACATAACTTGCAACGCTACATAACTTGTATTAAGGCTTTAATTACAGAATTGCAAATTCAATTTTATTACATTAAGTTTAATTCCAGACTGGGTCACAAACTCAACATAACTTCCATGGGCTTTAGGTTTTAATAGTGGTTTTTGGTAAAGTATTATTTTGTTATCTTTGAGATTTTCGGGTTCTGAAGACTTATGACATAGAAGATAATACATACGTGTAAATTTTTGAAAAATTGCTTATCTTCAAGTGTACAATATCGGAGGAGAGCTACTTTTTCCTGCCTGTTTTTAGGATACATTCAAAAATTACTCTGTTAAGAAACGATCAGTTATGTTAAGCGTGAAAAACAATGGAATTCGTTTTTAATTAAAGGGTGATATGAATAAAATATTTATTATTATTGTTTTTTTAGCTTTTGCCTATGCAGGATGGCAGCAGATTATTTTTATTCCAGGCCAGTCAGATCAAATGCCGATGGAGATCCTCTCAAAGGCAATGATCGATTCTGCTGGCGCTGCAGTTGAACTCGCTATTGGTCTTGTGGGGGTAATGGCCCTGTTTCTTGGGTTGATGAAAGTGGCTGAGGTCGGTGGGATGCTAACCATTCTGGCAAAATTGATACGCCCTTTAATGGTCAGACTCTTCCCTGATGTACCGGCCGATCACCCTGCCATGGGAGCCATGATTTTAAACCTTGCTGCCAATGCGTTGGGGCTGGGTAATGCTGCCACCCCTTTTGGCATACGGGCCATGCAGGAGCTGGATAGGCTCAATCCGATAAAAGGTGAAGCCACAAACGCCATGGCACTTTTCATGGCTATAAACACATCGTCGGTTACGCTTCTGCCTACCGGAGTGATTGCCCTAAGGGCTGCAGCAGGTTCTATTGATCCGGCGGCTATTTTACCGACCACACTATTTGCCACCATCGGTTCAACAAGTGTTGCCATTATTGCTGCCAAATTTTATCAACGCTTTTTCCCACAAAATCAGGCGGCTCATATAAAAAATAAAGAAGAAGAGGCCAAAGACCTGTCGGAAGATAACACACTAAAAGATGCATCTGATGGATATCCTTTGTGGACCTCTATTTTAGCGCTTGGAGTCCTTGCTTCCCTGATTCCAGTAGCCATCGTTTTTGGACGTTCGGTATCGCCCTGGATTTTACCCAGTTTAATGGTTGGTTTTTTAGGATTTGGTCTGGTTAAAAAGGTGGCAATCTATGAGGTCTTTGTTGAAGGGGCTAAAGAAGGGTTTCAAGTAGCGTTACGAATTATTCCCTACATGGTTGCTATCCTGGTGGCAGTGGGAATGCTAAAGGCCAGTGGTGGGCTGCAGATGATTGTGAATGCGCTTTCAAGTGTTACGGCAAATTTTGGCCTTCCAGCAGAGGCATTACCCATGGCCTTAATGAGGCCGCTTTCCGGGTCGGGTGCTTATGCCATCCTGGCATCAATTATTAATGATCCAGCCATAGGACCGGACAGTTATACAGGGATTCTGGTTTCTACCTTGCAAGGTTCAACAGAAACTTCATTTTATGTAATGGCCGTATATTTTGGAGCAGTTCAGATAAGAAGGATTCGACACGCCCTTGTAACAGCCTTAACCGCAGATGTGGCTGGTGTCCTGTTTGCTATCCTGGCGTGTTCATTATTTTTAAATTAATTATTTGATCTTTTTGCCCGCTGTTTTTTTGATAGTGGATATGATCCAGCCTCCAAGAGCTTTCTTATTCACTTTACCAATCTCTTTTCGGATCAGTCTTAAATCAAGTTCTGCCCGGGCCATTGTTTTGTGACCTCCGGCAGAGCCAAACATGGAGAATGCTTCTTGTGCTGTTTTTCCAGCACCCTTTCTCAATCCATCATTACGCATAACAATAATCAGTTTTTTTTGATAAATACCGGAAATAACACTCCAGTTGACTCTTGCAAGGGTTAAAAAAAAGTCTGCCACGACCACCAATTCATCTGGTTTGGTAATATTTCCTGCATGGAAGAAAACACGATTATTAAAAATTCTCCGATGTTTTATGGCACGACCCAAAAAATCAAGATCGTCCTGGGTGAGTGCTGCTCGTTCAACCTTTGTCACAATATTGTTATCTGCAAATCGATAAAGATATTGAAATGCCCTGATATCTTTTAAACTTGCTTGCCGGGTAAAATCAGAGGTGTCAGTTTTAATCCCTAACATTAAGGCTGCTGCCAATCTAGATGAGGGTTTAATCTTTTTTACCTTAAGATATTCGGTCATAATCGTTGAACACGCACCATAGTCGGATCGAATATCCACATAGGATGCTTTATCAAAGCTTAAGGGATGATGATCAATAATGGCATCAAAGGTGAACTTTGAAAACTTTTCATTATGATCGGGTTGAGAATCTACAATAACAAAGGTATCAAACTCTTTTTTTTTAATTTTGTAAAGAGGGGTTAAACCAGGTTCTGTGTATAAAATCATGGCAAGATTATCCGGCCGGCTGATCTTATTAAAATAGGTGATAGAGACTTCACCAACTTTTCTCCATAACAACCGTTTAATGGCCATGGCACTGGCGATGGCATCAGGATCAGCGTTGATAACAACCAGCACTTTTGAAGCGCCATTAAAAATGCTTAAAAACTGAGTGACTTTTTCCAAATTACTCATGGGCTAAAACTTTCCTTTTATTGCTGCTAAAAAACAGTGTGAGTGTAATAAAAGAATACCCAAAAATACTGGCGATTGCAAACCCTCCATAGAAAACTCCCAGAGGTGCAAGAACAATGGCTGTCAGCCAATGAATAAATATGACGGTTGGAGAATGAAGTTTTATTGGAAAATCACCAAACCTGCAAATAACAGATAATCCACACAGGTTCCAGCCATATAAAGACGCAAAAACATGCATATGTAACAACCATTTTGATCTTAATGGATCATAGCCGGGAGACATTTGGAGGATGATATATGCAATCCCGGTTATGGCTGTAAATATTAAGAACCCTATACCAGATGTTAAAAATAATTTTTGCTGAATTTTATCCGCATATTTTGAATATAGGTAGAAGACTGTAACCACTGCCATGAACAACGCAGAGGTCACGAAAATCTGAGGGATAAACTTTTCAAATAAAATAAAGATAAAGAAAATAATCACACCAAGGGTAATCGTCCAAAAGCAAATTTCCATAAGTATTTTGGCAGATGATCCTTCTATCTTTGTCAACATGGAAAAGGCAATAGAAAGTGAGATGAGTGACAGAGGAAATGAAAATCCCAAAAAGAATGTATTTAAAGTCAATTTTTCCATGGTCACGAATTTAAAATACTCATTATTTAAAATTACCAGAGATGCCATAACAATCCCTGTGGACAGGCATAAAAGAGAGGCCTGATGAAATTTATTAGACACGGATTCTTTTGGATTAAAAAAAAGAATCGGTAAAAATGAAAATTTATGAATCCTTATTTTCTCTACCAAGACAAAAAGAACAACTGAAACAAGGATAGTGACTGGATACATTTTTAAAAATGCGGAAAATGCATAGATTAATGATCCTATGAAAAAAAATATGACCGTTTTAGACACCTTATACCGGCCCTGTGTATAATAAAGCAGGATAGAGCCCCCCGTACAAAGATTAAACAAAAAAATATGAAGCCTTTCAAGACTATAGTTTTCTGTAGGAAAATAAATATGAACAAAGCCTAAAATTAACGCAGTAATCATTAGAATGGAAAAAAGGACTTTTAATTTATTATTCATTTATGATATCCAAGGTTTCTTTTTTGTTTTCATTATCACCAATCAATCTTTACCGATCATGTGTTTCAATGCCAAAAAAAGTGTTTCGTGTTGAAATTTAAATCCATTTTTCAATAGTTTTTCAGGCAATACCCTTGCACTGGCTAAAAGTGTTTCTTCACCCATTTGTCCCCATAATAGCCGAACAAATAATTTCGGCATCATAAACCTGACTTTTTTTGAAAATACACTGGCAAGTGTGTTCGAAAATTCAATATTTGTGACAGGATTAGGGGCAGTCATATTTACAGGGCCACTGAGGGTGTTATTATTCAAAACAAATAGGATACCTGACAAAACATCTTCCATGCTGATCCAACTCATATATTGCCTGCCATGGGATAGTTTTACACCACAACCGATTTTAAAGGCAGGTTCCATTCTTGCTAAAGCACCACCTGAAGGGGTAAGGACGATACCTGTTCTAAGCTGTACTGTTCTGATCCCTGCAGTTTGTGCATCCATGGATGCATCTTCCCATTGTTTGCAAACCTTTGAGATAAAGCGATTTCCCATTCCAGTTGTTTCTGATAATTTACTATTTTCTCTTTCACCATAAAACCCAATGGCAGAAGAAGAAATGAACACCTCTGGCTTATGGTCAATGCTTTTCATTTTCTTTACAAGCAGTTGAGTGGGGAGTATTCTGGAGTCAATAATACGTTTTTTTTGAGGCTCAGTCCATCTGCCCCTTGAAATATCAATTCCGTTTAAATTGATAACAGCATCAATAGGCCCGGCCTTTTCAAGATCAAGTTCTCCGCTATAGGGGTCCCAGAAAAGTTCATCTTTTAAAAGATCTGTTTTCTTTCTAACTAACCTTATCACTTCATGACCACAAGTTTTTAAGAAAGGAACCAATATGCTTCCAATGGTTCCACTGGAACCTGAAATGAGTATTCGTTTCTTTTTACCGTTGTTTGCATGGTGTTCAAGATCATATTTTAATACTTTGTGCCTGTAACTAAACATCCGATCGAATTCTTTTTTCGCAAATCCATAAAAAGGACGGCTTAAAAATCCAAAAGGCAATTTAAATTCCACCGTGTCTTCCATGATTGAACTTTGCTCTCCATCTTTTAAAAATCGATGGGTATGTTCCCATTTCGAAAAAGGCCCTTTTATCTGAATATCCTTGAATTCTTTGTTTTCGTTATAATCAATATGTTCTGCCTCCCAGATCATGGGGATGTTAAAAACACGTATCTGGAATCTTACTTTTACACCTTTTTTTATTCCCTCGCCTTTGCGCCAGATCATTTTTAGAGGAGCCCAGGGTGGTGTCAATCTCGATATAGCGCCATTCCTGGCATGCCAGCTAAAAAGTTTTTCAACCGCCACATTTATTTTTGTTTTTTTTATATAGACATTATATCTCATATTTTACTCTACAGGTTAAATGATCCATTGATTTTAGGCACCTTATACTATAATAATAATCTTCAAGTAAAACCTTTTTTATCAGGAAAGAACATTTCCGATTCCAAGGCACACTCTTTGCATTTCGGATATTGAACGGTAATTGTTTTTTATATGGCTAAGCATATTAAAAATGGGATGATAAAAAGTTAAAATAAACACTTTATAATTTGAGGACAAACATATGGATAAATATGAATGCGTATGTGGCTATGTGTACGATCCGGCAACGGGTGACCCGGATAATGGAATTGAGCCAGGTACTTCTTTTACGGATCTACCGGGTGACTGGGTCTGCCCCCTTTGCGGTGCTACAAAAGATAATTTCGAAAAAATGGACGGATGATCAATTAGGGAGGAATTAATGTACAAACCGATTGAAATAGCAGATGGGATATATTCTGTTGGATGTAGAGACTGGGATATTAGAGATTTCCATGGCTACTCTACTTATGAGGGAACAACCTATAATGCGTTTTTACTGTTGGGTGAAAAAAATATTCTCATTGATACTGTAAAAGAAAAATTTGCTGAAGAGATGCTTTCAAATATCAGCAGAATTATTGATCCCAAAAAAATAGATGTTGTTATCAGCAATCATACTGAAATGGACCATTCTGGCGCTATTCCTAAAGTTATGGAATTCATTGGCAAGGACAAACCCCTGTATTGCTCTAAGATGGGTAAAAAGAACCTGAAAAGCCATTTCCATCGTGACTTTAATTTCCAGGTCGTAGGCAATGGTGAGCAAATCAAAATAGGAAACAGAACGTTTGCTTTTCTTGAGACAAGAATGCTTCATTGGCCGGACAGCATGTTTACTTATCTTGTGGATGATGCCATTTTATTTTCAAGTGATGCCTTTGGACAGCACTATTCAGGAGACAAATTCTTTGATGATGAAATCGGAGATGAGATCATCCCCCATGCACGAAAATATTATGCCAATATTCTTCTTCATTTCTCACCAAGAGTGCAGGCACTTTTAAAAGATGTGGGTAAAATGAATTTAAAGATTGATATGATCTGTCCGGACCATGGTATTATCTGGCGAGATAATCCTTCTAAAATTATTGAAGCCTATGACACATGGTCAAAGCAGGAACCCACAAAAAAAGTTGTTGTCATTTTTGATTCCATGTGGGACAGCACAACTAAAATGGCCCGATCTATCACCAGTGGTATTGAGTCAGAAGATGTACATGTAAGGCTTATGAATACAAGGAAATGGCATAGAAGTGATATCATGACAGAAATTATTGAAGCAGGTGCAATTGTTGTGGGTTCTCCTACATTAAATAACAGCATTTTTCCTGTGATTGCCGATGTTATGACGTATATAAAAGGCTTACGTCCCCAAAATAAAATAGCTGCTGCATTTGGGTCTTATGGATGGAGCGGTGAAGCTGTAAAAATTTTAAACAATGAGTTCTCTGAAATGAAACTGGATATTATTGATGAGGGTGTTAAAGTTCAATATGTTCCTGAAGAAAAAGACCTGAACAAATGTTTTGATTTGGGTGTAAAAATTGCAAAAACATTAAAGGAAAAGTTATCGAAAAGATAACCCCGGAGGAAAAATGGCAAACGAATTTAATGCAAATGATATATTTGAAATGGCCATAAAAATTGAAAAAAATGGAGCCATTTTTTACAGAGACGCAGCAAACCAGGTAAAAGTCGAAAAATACAAAAAATTTCTTCTTGAATTGGCGGAAATGGAAGACAGTCATAAAGAGACCTTTGCAACGATGAAAAAAGAGCTTAGTGATGATGAAACACTTCCGACTACCTTTGATCCAAATGACGAAAATATTCTTTACCTGAAAGCACTGGCTGATACCCAGGTCTTTTTCAATAAGGAACAGCCTGATGCTAGTTTTAAAGGAATTTTATGCACTGCTATTCAAGCAGAAAAAGACTCTATCGCGTTTTATCTTGGAATGAAAGAATTGGTTCCAGCAAAGTTTGGTCAATCTAGAATTGGTGATATTATCAAAGAAGAGATGGGCCATATAAAACTTTTAGCAGGTAAACTCACTGAATATTATTAAATATAATTTAACAAAATAAAAGCCCCATGATATCTTTTCTACTCTTGATACAGTGGGGCTTTTTTATTTTTTTTTACCAGTGCTATGAATTTCTTAGTCTTTCCACAATCCATGAAGATTACAATACGCTCTTGCAACAACTTTTGCAGCATCGGTTTTAAATTGTGCTTCAGGTGAACGGGTTGGTGTCAACATTTGTCTTTGCACAAACATCCCATCATCTGACGCAAGTTCAATCCATTCAATGTAGTGATCATTACCCATAGGATGAGCAACACTGCCAACGTTTACGATATAGCCCCCATCAATTTTTTCAATGACAGGCACATGTTTTTCAAGTGCTGCATCTATGGTGTTTTCAACCAGACGATCCATTGGTTTTCCACAGCAGGTGACCGGCGGTTTTTCTCCATGAAGGACCTGAGCGATATTACCACACTTGCTGCATTTATAGATTCCAAGTTGTTCTGCCATTCTTTTATCTCCTTTTTTAGTTTTATTATGATTTCAATAAGTTTAAAATTAAAAATCCAGATTGTTAGACAAACAAGAATCAAATAACGATCTTAAAACCTTATATTCAATTTATTAAAAATTTTCCAGAGAAATCTCAGAAGTATTGCCAGTTAAAACTCCACTGAAAATCTTTTTCGCCAAATCATTCTCATCATTGGCTGCTTCTTTAAAAATTGATGCCATTTGATAATAAATCTCATCTTGAGATTTTAAGGCAAAGTAAGAATTGGATATTTCAACATTACCCTGAATAGTTCCAACTTTAGACTCAGCCATAATTTATTCCTCCTGGATTTTAATATTTTCTATATAGATTTTTTTAGCAAACATCATACCAGTTATTAAAAAACTGATAGATTTTCTATAAAAACCTTTTCAGCTAAGTTAATCGCGATGAAAAAACAATAGATAAATCAATTAATAAAGATCATAGAGACATTCGTGTCTCACAATATCGTATCAACAATGATAAATGAACAATACAAAACTGTACCAAACGAACTGAAACTTAAAAAATTGAAAATATAAACTGATTTGGAAACTTGGAAATGATACTATCAAAAAAATAATTATTTTTTCAAGGCTTTATTTAATTTTTATTAATCTTTTTTCCCTTCTTCCTGGTGATATAAAAGATCTTCTCTATCAGCCATAGTGATACGAAATTTTAAATCAATAAAAACCTTGTGGAATCTACATCCGAACCTGATATGGAAGTTCTTGAGTGATTTCTTTATTGAGGGTTGTTTTCACAAAGTTCCAGCGCTTGAATCATTTTTTCAAGATGCTTTTTTTCAGCTTGCGCAAGTGTATGGAACATTTGGATTGCACCTTCCTGATCTTGATTAGAATTCTCAGCCATGGTTTTATATAAATCGTAGGCTGTGAATTCTAATTCAATTGCAAAATCAATAATATCAATACACTCATCTGATTTTATCTCAGATAAAAAATTTTCAATTTCTTTCAAAGATTTCCCGCCCTCTAAAATCTGACCTTTGCAAGTATTGAAAAAAAGATCAAAATCCATTTCAACAGTATAATCTTTTTTCATCTGATTATAAATGGATTTGGCGTGAGAAATTTCAGCCTGCCCCATTTCCTCCATGGCGTGATAAAGGGCTGACCCATGAAATTTTTCTTTTACCGATGAATAAAAAAAATAAGCGCCTTTTTCAAAGTCTATAGACTTTTCCATTATATCTTTTGAACTGATATCTGATGGAAAATGATCAATCCTTGGCATGTTCAGCAGAATTTCTCCAGTATACTCAAGCATCCCCCCCTTTAAATGATACAATTGCTTTTCATCATACCCGGCTTCGCTTACAAACGAAGCAGCCACTTTTGAACGGCTACCGCTCCTGCAATAAAAAATCAATTTTCTATCATCATCAAACAAGAATGGATCAAACTGGATTTCTGCTAAAGGGATATGAGTGGCACCGGGTATATGATCCAGGCGATATTCTTCAAGTTGCCTGACATCTACTATAAGAAATTCTTCTTCCTTCTTCTCCTTAATAAAACGAGCCAATGTCTTGGTACTCAACTCTTGAATCATGGCACCCTCCTTTCTTTTATTTTTTATTTTTTCTTATTCCCCAACCCTTTCTTAGGATATCCATATTATCCACAAGAATCCTCATATACGCTTCTTCCATTTCAATCATTGGTTCATCTTTTTTTCTTAGCCATTCAGAAAGCCAGGCGAATCGTAATGCAAGAACATATTCCGGGAAAAACTGCCACCCCAATTCACTGTACAACCGGCTTTTTTGAATGGTTTTTAAACAGGTCATAACCATTGGCATTCCTAAACTATTTGGATCCTCAATGCCCGCACACCCAATAAGGTTAGCAACATCATAGATATCAGGTTTTATACCGGTAAATTCCCAATCTATGACCGCTTTAATTTTATCGTGATCCCAAATAACATTCAATGGGTGCAAATCTCCATGACAAAAAGATTGAGGCAATTGATCATGAACTGGCATAAACTCTTTTTCTAAAAATACTAAATACGGAATAAATTTCTTATAAATTTCATTATCGTGTATTTTCATCTGACTAAATAATTTATAAATATAATCTTTAATAGAAAAAGCAGTAAAAGAAATTTTGTAATTAATATTTTCAGAGGCTTTAGAAAGATGAACTAAAAACAATCCAAAACTTTCTCCCATCTTTGATGATGAAAGGTAGTCGGGCCGGTTGAGTTGTGTACCATCTAAAAAGGGTGTGATTTGGAAACAGTCCTCTTTATAAAATGGCAAAAACTCCCCTTTCTTTGATTTTAAAGACAGCAACGCTTGCCTAAGGCTATTTTGATTCAGATATTCAATGGTGTCGGCGACTCTTTGCCGGGTGTTAAATTTGCCAGCAAAAAATTTTTCAAGAAGATAAAGGGTGCCAGATTTAGTTTGGAAAACTACACGGGACAGTGCCCGCTCAGGGCTGCCCTGAATGTCGACATCCAGGCGGACACTGTCAAACTCAATATTCCATTGAAAGTTTAACCATTCAATGAATTTGCCATTTCTTTTATCAGATAACTCTTTCAATCTGCGATTCCAATTGCTCTTTTGGCAAAGCACCTACCAGTGTATCGAAAATTTGACCATCCTTTACCAAAAGCATGGTTGGCACACTTGAGATAGAGTATCTTGAACCAATCTCAGGATTTTCATCTATATTTAATTTGACAATTTTCAACCTGGCCCTGTATTTAATTGCCAGTTCATCTAAAATAGGACCAATAGCCCGACAGGGGCCACACCAGGGCGCCCAGCAATCCACAAGGACAGGTAATGTCGAGAAAAAAACCTCCCTGTCAAATGTATGGTCAGTAACATGTACCGGTCGACCTAAACTATCAACCGGTATAGCAGCACCGCATTTCCCACATTTTGGGGCATCGTCAATTCGGGATATCGGCACCTTGTTTTTAACGCTGCACTTTGAACATGTCAAAATTAAATAGTTTGTCTTCATGTCTATTTCCTAAATCTTAGCTGCAATTTCTTTCCCATAGTCTTGTGCGGCCTGGATACCGCCTTCAATCCAGCTTGCCTTGAGCATTAAAGGGCCTGAAACCATTTCCATGCCAAAAATATGCTCCATGGTTTCAAATATTCTTCCAGCGGCCTCTCCGCTCCAGCCATATGCACCGAATGCTCCACCAGGTTTATCTTTGAGTTCGGCTCTTTCTGCAATAAACAGGATTTGCTTCATGGATGTAATCATCTCTCCATGGTAAGTAGCAGAGCCGAATACATATCCATCATAGCCTTTAAGATCGTCTTCATTTTTTATTTCACTTGTTTTCTTTACCTCAGCTTCATGTCCGGAAATACGAATTCCCTCTGCAATAAGGTTACCAATTGCTTTTGTCTCGTCAGCTCTTGATGCATATACGATTAATATCTTTCCCATAGTTTTCTCCTTTACCCGATTAAGGTTTAAATATAATTTTTGAATTTGCTCTTTTAATATTTCGTGTTCCTGTCATAAACATTGCTTTTTTTAAAGTCTTTCTAATATGTTCAAGATGCAATTTGACACCCAGGGTTCCCGCCCCTACAGCTGCTCTTATAATGTCTCTTCCCAAAAGGACAGCATCTGCACCCAGAGCCAGCATTTTTAATACATCATATCCGGTTCTTACACCGCCATCTGCTGTAATCGTAATTGACTCCCCCAGCTTTTGTCGGATCAAAGGCAGCATGGTAGCAACACCCGGGGTTGAATCCATCACTCGTCCGCCATGGTTGGATACAGCAATAACGCTGACACCTGCATCGGCACATTTTTGAGCTTCGTCAGGGAGCATGATACCCTTTGCAATAAAAGGAAGTTTCGTGAAATTCACCAATTCTTCAATATCTTTAGCACTTTTTTTAAAAACCGGCTGCCCATGCAAGGCCATTATGGTTGAACCACACCCGTCCAGGTCCACTCCAACCGCTTTACAATCATACTTTTCAGCTTTTTCAATCAATTGTTTCAAAACATCTTGCGACCGGGGCTTAAATATGGGTATCCCATGCCCGTGACAAGCCTTCATCGCATTTAATGATGGGTTATCCTCTGGTGTATAAAACCATGTATCACCCCGAAGCCCAATAGTTCCTGCTTCTTTTGATCCTTTTAATACAGATGTACAAAACATGGTTTCATCAAGTGCATCGTTATATTTCTGTGCACCGGCTGTTGAGGCCGCTAATACAGGGAATTTAAGGTCAATACCAAGAAAAGAACAAGATGTGTCCGGTTCAAAATGCTCTCCCAAAACAGACATATTAAACTGAATATTCTCAAGCGCCTGAGCATTGGCCCTAAAAGACCGTCCTTGCCCGGCACCGCCTAATCCGATGGGCTTTCCATATGCTTCTTTCTGACAAATTTTATCAAAACTGCCATCGCAAGACGGATAGGCCGCACAAATACCTTTGAGCTTTTTTCTAGCTAAATCTCTTACCTGTTCAAGAGATTTGGGGACATTTTCCATGTCTAAAATCATTCTATCGTCTGCATGACAAGTTTTGCATTTTCCAGGCTTATCCTCACTTTCTAATGTTTCATGACAAACAGAGCAATACCACTGATTCATTGATTTTCTCCTTTTTTGATTTAGGCCGCGCCAAGAATATCATTCATTTTAAGGTTTAGCAAAACCGTACTCAAAAAAAAATTGGTTTTTATGGTTTTTATTATTACATAGCAAAATTCAGGCCAACACTTTTAAAGTGCCTCTTTTTACTTTTCCTTGCAATAATGGCACAAATTATGCAAAATTTATTATTTTAATTTTTACTGAGATAATTTTTTTTAAGCCGCATGCCATAAAAGGAGAAATAAATGGCCAAAGATAAAACAACATTATATGCATTAAGCACCTGCAGCCATTGCAAATCAACTAAAAGGCTTCTTTCAGAGTGCAATGTTGAATATGACTATATTGAAGTGGATGACCTTGAAGGAGAAGAACGCAAAGCAATAATAGCGGATATCAGAGAAATGAATCCCCGGTGTTCTTTTCCGACGATTAAAATTAATGAGACTGTTATTGTTGGATACAAAGAAAACCAAATTAAGGAGGCGTTGGGAATTAAAAAATGAAAATTGATCAATTATATGCTGCATTAAAAAAATCCCAGGAAGCTAAAGGCATCTATTTTAATAAAGATAAAGATCTTGTATTTGAGCTTCTTGAATCCCTCCTTTTAAATAAAGACCGATATGGATATATGGCCTGCCCCTGCAGGCTTGCTTGCAATGATCGGGAAAAGGATAAAGATATTATCTGTCCGTGTGTTTATCGGGCACCTGATTTGGAAGAATTCGGGGCGTGTTATTGCGGCCTTTATATCTCTTCTGAACTTAATAAAAAGGAAATCGACTCAGAATATGTGCCGGAAAGAAGGCCCCCTGAAAAAGTTTTCTAACATTTAAAGGAGATACTCATGGATGATTGTACGCTACCCGTTATGAATACAGGGCTTAGAGGTGTTGATATAGCCAGTTCAAAAATTTGTGATGTACAAGGGAAAAAAGGAAAACTGATCTATCGTGGATTTTTAATCCAGGATCTTGCCCAAAAAGCCAATTTTGAAGAAATCTGTTTTCTTTTATTATATGAAAGACTTCCTAAAAAAGATGAACTGAAAGATTTTGAACAAAGCTTAAAACAAAAACGGCAAGTCCCTGAAAACGTCTTTTCATTTCTTAAAACACTACCAATAGATATGAATCCTATGGATGTCCTGCAAATGGCAACCCCCTTATTAATTCAAAACGATACAAATATTGGGAAATCCGGTGTTGAGAATACGTTATACAGTGCAGAAAACCTTATTGCCGGAATGGCAACGATCACGGCAGCGTGGGGCCGGATCAGGAACAATAAAGAGGTTATTGAACCAAATAATGATCTAAATCATGCAGCGAATTTCCTTTATATGCTCAATGGGGAAATACCAGACGATGAAACTGCTCATTTCTTTGATACGGGTCTTGTTTTGCATGCAGAGCATTCATTTAATGCGTCAACCTTCACGGCCAGACAAGTTGCATCAACCAGGGCCCATATTTATGCTGCTATATCAGCGGCTATTGGATCTCTTTCAGGGGCGCTTCATGGGGGTGCCAATGTCAGGGTGATGAAAATGCTAAAGGAAATCGGGTCTGTTGATAAAATCGACAACTATATTAACAACATATTAAGTTCAGGTGGTTTGATCATGGGACTTGGCCATGCCGTTTATCAAACTGATGATCCCAGAGCACTTATTCTTGCTCCCATGAGCAAACGGATGGGGCAGATTGCCAATCAACCCATATGGTATGAGCTTTCAAGGGCGCTTGAGAAAAAAGGGAAGGCTGCTTTTAAAGCAAAAAAACAACGGGAAATTTTTTGTAATGTAGATTTTTATAGTGCATCCCTGTTTTATGCTATGGGCATTGAAACAGATCTTTTTTCACCTCTTTTTGCAATTTCAAGGGTCAGTGGATGGGCCGCCCATGTAATTGAAGAACAATTTGCTATGGCAGCACCTAAGCCATCTCTATACAGGCCGGGAGCAGAATATGTCGGCGATTATTGTGGACCTGATGAGTGTGTATATACAGACCTGGATGAACGTTAAATTAGTGTTTGAACGGCTCGTAGAGGAGCAAAGCCCACAAACTCGCCCAAACGCGGATTTTTGGTCAGGAACTCATTGAAATAAAGAAGGTTCTAAATGAAAGCTTGGCAGTGTAGTGTTTGCAAATATATTCATCAGGGAAGCAGGCCTCCTGGAAAATGCCCTGTTTGCAGAGTAGATGCACGCAGGTTTATTGAAATTGATGAGGCCTCTATTCCTGAGAATAAACTCAAAAGAAACCCTGCTAAAAAAATAGAAACTCAGGTAAAACCTCAAGCCCCCCCTCCTGCCAAGACCACTTTTGAAAAGATCCAGTCTTTATTGATCAAACATCATGCCCACCCGGTTTCTGTACATACGCCCAACGGCATACTGCCTGCTATAGTAATCCTTTGGATCCTGGCTTGGATATTTGACTCGGATTTTCTGGCAAAAATCGCAGGTGTCAATATGATCTTTGTTGTCATTTCTCTTCCATTTGTGATTTTCACAGGAATTCTGGAATGGAAGAATAAATATAATGGGGCGATGACCCTGGTCTTCAAATTAAAGATCTTAGCCGCATCATTAACCACGGCTTCATGCATTATTAATCTGATCTGGTATCTATTGGATCCCAATATTTTATCCTCTCCAAAGGCCTGGGTCTTTATCCTGATGACTCTTTTTATGCTTACAGCAGTTGGTGTTTCCGGGCATATAGGTGGGAAACTTGTGTTTAAAGATTAAATAGTTTTTGTAAATAAGCGCTCCCTTTTAAAATGGTATCGAATATTCCGACAGGCATTCCCAAAAAGAACTCGAAATTTGTTACCCCTGCCAGTGGAAGGGTGATTGCCTTGCAGGAGCATATGGCAGTGTGTAATGGTCGACTTTTCGGAATATTATTACGTGTGACCTTTAGGTTATGACAACTGCTATATTAATTGCAATCAGAATTCAAGAACAATCCCAACAGGGCAATGATCCGATCCAAACACATCATTATCAATAAAAGCTTCTTTGATCACGCCTTTATCAATAAGATCTTTTGTTACAAAAAAGTAGTCAATACGCCAACCCGCATTGTTCTTCCTTGCATTAAACCTATAAGACCACCAGGAATATTTAACTTTTTCCGGATAAAAATGTCTGAATGTATCCACATATCCTAAATCAATCATCCGATCTAAAACATCCCTTTCAATTCTCAAAAAACCAGATCGCTTAGCATTGGGCTTAGGATTTTTTAAATCAATGTCATTGTGAGCGGTGTTAAAATCCCCTGTAATGATCAAGCGCTTACCCTGGTCCCTTAGATCTCCTGCATAGTCTAAAAACCAGTCATAAAAATCAAGTTTATACTGAAGGCGTGTATCGTTCATCTGACCATTTGGAAAATATATATCAAACAATGTAAAATCAGGATAATCCAATTGAATGACCCTTCCCTCACCATCAAATTCAGGTTTTGAAAATGAGGTGATAACCTTTTGGGGCTCAGACTTTGAATAAGCAGCAACGCCACTATACCCTTTTTTTACGGTTGAGTATGACCAAAATGATTTGTAAGAATGAAGATGGATCATCTCATCGGTGCGCTGGTTTTCCTGAAGTTTTGTTTCCTGTAACACAAGAATATCCGGATCAAGGTCTTGAACAATGGTTGGAAACTTTTTTTTCATCACTGCTCTCAGGCCATTTACATTCCACGATATTATTTTTATTTGTTTTTTATCAGACATAATCCTTTCCTCAAATCTTCTTAATTTGTCTCATGATACAGATGTGTCCCGACCCAAATTCACCACCTGACTATCACAAACTCAGAAATACCTAGCATTCTGTGTCTTTCCCATGGCCATCAAAAAAGTGTCAGATGCAAGGCGCCAAGGAATGACGACTTAAGGCATATAAAGCAACCGTCGCTGGGAGGAATGACCGAAGGCAACGCAACCGGTGGCGCTTTGATGGTGGATCAGGGCCGCTGCAATATGATTCTTGCATCAGCAATGATACACTGATCCTTCGTACAAATCACAGGATTTAAATCTACAGATTCAACTTCATTTTCAAGTTCCATGATTAAATTTGAAAAGTTTACCAACAAATGGGTTAATCTTTCCATATTCACACCTTGCCCGCCCCGATATCCCGTAATGAGGTCTTTCGCCTTTAAAGAGTCGATCATAGAATGGACATCACTGGATTTAAGCGGTGCCATCCGGATGGCAGTATCATTATAAATTTCAACAGACGTGCCACCAATTCCAAAAACAATAACAGGCCCAAACTGAAAATCATTTTTTGCACCAATAATGACCTCAAGGCCCTGAACCATCTGTTCTACAAGAATATTTTCGCAACCATCAAGCTTTTTCAACCGTTCCATTTCACTGTTCAAACGATTACTGGATGCAATTCCTGTAACAACTGCCTGATGTTCTGTTTTATGAAGGATCTTTTTTGAAACAGCTTTTGCCACTACCGGACTATTGGATTTTTTAAAAAACGTATCCGCGTCTTTAATGGAATGGGTTAAAATATAATCCGGGATTTCAAACCCCTGGAATTTCATAATCGCTTTTGCATCGGGTTCAAGAATCCATCCCAATGATTTGCTTTTCTCTATGATTTCTTTGACGTTTTTGTTTAACATGGTCTACACCTTTTCAATGCTTTTGCCATAAGGACAGCCCCTTCCACTGAGGATGCAACCGGAATATTATTGAGTTCAAACCCTTCTATGATAATTTTATATTTATCTTCGTTGGGAACATATGCAATCATAGGTTTGCCTTCATTTCTTGCCACCTGGCTGAGCTTTGCACCAATGTCTGCAGAAACACCCGGTGAATACGGAATTAAAAGGGCCATAATACAGTCAATATTTTTATCCCTCGCCAAGTGTCTGGCTGTTGCCACAATATCACTGTCTACAGAACTTCCGGTAAGATCAAGTGGATTGACCAGAGAAACAATATCTTTAATTCCCGGCGAAAGCTTTTCTTTGATCGTATCCATTGTCTGTTTTTCTATTTGGGGTATGGACAGACCATACAGTTCGCCAGCATCTGCTGCAACCACACCATGCCCGCCACTCAAAGAGATAATACCCACATTGCCATTATTAATCCCCCCGGGGAAACAGCTTAATGCTTCACAAAAAGATGTCAACTCATATTCATTGTCTGCTTCTGCCACACAATGTTGCTTCATGATTTCAGAAAAGACTCTATAGTCTCCTGCCAGAGAGGCTGTATGACTGGAGACCGCCTCGATCCCTTTCTTGCTTTTCCCTGCCTTAAAAACCACAACAGGTTTAGAACATTGCTCTGCTTTTTTAATAAATTCCCGACCTTCCCGTCTTTCAAATCCTTCAATATAAAATGCTATCACTTTTGTCTCAATATCCTGCTCAAACCAGGTGAGCATATCTGTCTCCCTGATGTGGGCCTTGTTTCCGATACTGACTGCAAGGGAAATGCCAATCCCCTGCCCTGCAAATTTCACCATTTGATCGACCAGGACACCACCGCTTTGACTGACAAATCCAATGTTGCCTTTATCCGGATGTATCATTCTTTCTCCGGGAAGGAAAAATGTATCCACATAATCCGGCGCATAAATACCAAGGCAATTAGGCCCTACAAATGGAAAATCAGCCTCTTTTGCAATATCAACCACCTGTTGTTGTAATTGTAAATTCCCTGATTCTGAAAATCCACCAGATATAATCACGGCACCGCCAACCCCTTTTTTGATGCATGCTTCTACAACTTTGGGGACAAACTGAGCCCGGACAGCAATAACTGCCATGTCAATATCTTCTGGGATATCTTCAACACTGGAATAAAGCTTTTCTCGATTGAGACTTCCACCCTTGGGATTCACAGGAAATGTTTTGACAGGATATCTTAAATGATTTTTATTATAGATCACATTTGCCGGGTGACTGTCTTGGGAAGTAGACACCCCGACAACCGCCATAGTGGATGGTCTGAAAAGACTTTTTAGATTCACTTTTCTTCCTTTCGTCATTTAGAGAATGAAAGGGTTTTTGTTTTGATGAAGTCAGAGGTTCCCCTAAAATAAAAAAGGATTAATACATATAATATTAACCCTTTTTTTTTAGACTTAATTTAACTATCCTGATCAGATAGATAATCATCATACATGGATTCAAGGGCCAGTTTATGTTTTGATTCTTCTTGTACAAGAATGCTAAATACTTTTTTTGCATCTTGATCATCTGTCTGATCGCCAAGCATGGTGTAAAGTTTAACTGCTTTCTCTTCTCTTTTCATGGCAATTTTAAGAATTTCAGGCATTGGCATACCCTGTTCGTATTCTATTTCTACCATGTAATCACTTATCTTAAGATCAGGAATTTTTGTAATTTCATAAGAATCTATTTGTGCTTTGTTGCCTGACATATCTGAAATAAGTGCAACATGTTTTTGCTCTTCTTGGGCAAATCTTTCAAAAGTTTCTTTAAGTGCACTCCTGGTAGCTTCTTTAGCTAAAGAAGTATAAAACTCAACAGCTTCTTTCTCACCTTTAATGGCAAATGCCAATATTTCATCAACTGATCCAAATTCCATGTTTATTCTCCTCTAATTTGTGGTTTTAATACTTTTTATTTTTCAAATTAATTAACGAACTTTCCTAATCAACAATACTTTAGAACAATTGCAATTTGCATACCATATCAAATATGAATACTACCTTATATATGATATAGCCTTCATTTTTCAATTAAAAAATTATTTTTCAATACTATCCTTGAATACAGATTCCACCTCTGGAAAAAAAAATGGCCAAATAAATTAAGATAGTATCCTTTTCTTGAATTTTCCTTTATGATATATGCAAACAGGAGAGGCCAACAGACAAACAATTCTAAGGCAGATAAACATGTCATCAGGTGAACTTAAAAAACAGACCCTTTATAAAGCTCTATTTAAAAATTCCTCTTCAATTATGCTGATTATAGATCCAAAGAGCTATAAGATTCTGGATGCGAACAAGGCTGCCTTAAAATTTTATCACTATTCAAAAAAAGAAATACTGAATCTAAAAATTTCAAATATCAATACGCTTTCGATTGAAGAAATCGAGAAAGAAATACAAAAGGCTAAACTTCAAAAACACAATTATTTTAATTTTACTCATCGGTTAAAAAATGGGGAGATTAAAGATGTTGAAGTTTACAGCGGACCCATAGAATTTGAAAATAAAAATGTTTTATATTCCATCATCCATGATAAAACGGAAAAAAAACAGATCCAAAAGACACTTAGTGAAAGTAAAAACACCATACGGGCAATGATCAATGCAACAAGCAGCCTGGTCTACTTACTTGATGTTACCGGCAACATTATTAATTTAAATACGCCTGGTGCACTGCTGTTCAATAAAAGTCCTTTAGAAATGATTGGTAAAAATTTTAAAATTTTTTTTAGCGATAATGATTTCTCCCGACTTAAATTATTGATAAATGAAGTAATTGAAACCCACGACCCTATTAGTTATCAAAAAGATCGAGATGGGAAATATTATGATGTTAACTTATATCCGGTCTTTAATAAGTCAAACCATGTGGGGCAGATTTGTATTTTTGCAAATGATATCACTGATATAAAAAAAACAGAGCGGGTATTTGCTGCTATAGAAACAGCGGGTGGAATCTGTCATGAAATGAACCAGCCGTTGCAGGTTATTCTCGGGAATCTCGAACTTCTCAGAATGAATCTTGATAAGGAGGACTCAAACTTAACCTTTGTTAATATTATATTATCACAGATGGAAAAACTAGGCTCAATCACAAAAAAACTGACTCATATTACGCGCTATGAAACAAAAGAATATATAAAAGGGACAATCTTTGATATCAATCGGTCATCCAAAACCAAATGAACAAACAGGTGGGGCGATTAACATCACCATAGAAACAATATTTTATATGATGTCAAAAATCTGCATTATCCAGCATTAACAAAAAAGGATTATGCAAAATTATCCTTTGATTTTCTTTTTAAGTACTTCTACTAATTTTTCATAATCGTCTTTTTTCAAAATCTGGTTGAATTGAGAACGATAATTCCCTACCAGGCTAACGCCTTCTATCACCATGTCATACACCATCCAGTCACCACTTTTTGCCTTGAACATGCGATAGTCAATGGGAATTTCAACCGAGTCGGTAATGATTTTTGTACTGACCTGTGCTTTCTTTTTTTTAACGAACTCTTTTAAGAATACCACTTTTTCATCGGTATATTCCTCTATTTTGCTAACATACGTGTCTTCTAAAAGCTTTCCAAAAAGTTCAATAAAGGCTATCTTTTCTTCATCACTTCTTTTTTTCCAGTGTCTGGCAAGGCTGAGTTGAGACATTTTAGCAAAACTAAATCTTTTATTGATAAGTTTGCGGAGGATTTGTCTTCTTTTTTCAACGAATTCATCTCCTTTAAGGGATGGATCCCGAAGTACTTCCAATATTTGATCAATGCTTGCTTTCAGGGAGTCCTGAACCGAAGACGCGCTGGCATTATTAACTGGAAGAAAAATACAGGCAGCAAATAATATAAGAACAAATACAACAAATTTAGATTGCTTCATAGGAACCTCCCAAATAAATCAACTCTTTTTTAGTTGTTACGCAATTCTTTAAATGCGTCATCTGTATTCTCTTTAATAATAAATACATCATCTAATTTTGTCAAAGATAGAGCACTTTTAACATTTGTCCCCAAACCCGTTAATACAAATGCCTTTTTGTCTTTTTTGCTCCATTGAAGTCCTTCCACAAGAGTTGCTATTCCTGAACTATCCATGAAAGAAACATCTGAAAGATCAACAATAATTCCATTCACCCCTTTTTTAAAAAGTGGTAGAAGTTTATCCCGCAAATTTGGCGAGGAAAACATGTCAACTTCACCTCCGACAACGATGACACCGATAGTGTCTACTATTTTACTTTCAATTTTAAAACTCATAAGCCTGCTATTTTTCAAATATATATTTACTGACTAATTCTTCCAGGCTGATGGCAGACTCTGTATCCATCAAAGAGTCTTCATCTTCTAATAAATCATCAGAACCGCCCGGTGATAATTTGACAAATTTGTCCCCAATAACACCTTTTGTACGAATAGAGGCAATGGTATCATCTGATATTTTTGTCCCTCTATCTATTTCCATTTTCACAAGTGCTTCATTTTCTTCTAAAGTAATACTTTTCACTTTTCCAACCGGTACCCCTGCAATTTCAACTGAAGCGGCAACTTCAAGACCTTCTATCGATCCGAACCTTGCATCAATAATATAATTATCTGACCCAAAAAGATCGACATCACCCAAGTTGACAGATAAATAAACCAGGCAGGCAATACCCACCATCATGAAAATTCCGACTGAAATTTCTGTTTTTTTCCCATACATGATGAATAATTTAAATCCTATAGTAATAAAGATGTCAAGATATAATCTACAATGAGGATAGAAAGAGAAGTTATAACAACAGCATTTGTTGTTGCTTTACTCACCCCTTCAGTTGTTGCTTCTGCTGCAAATCCCATAAAAGAAGATATCCAAGTTATTAAAACGCCAAAAGACAAGGACTTTAAAATGCCCCCGTAAATATCTGTGAATGTAACTGCTGTTATCATCTTACCGATATAAGCGCCTTCATTGACTCCGAGTAATTTTACGCCGACAAGATATCCACCACCGATGCCGACCAGATCAAAAAAAGCAGTTAAAAGAGGCAGGCAGATAATTCCTGCAATCACTTTTGGGCTGATCACATATTTCATAGGGTCAATGGCCATCATCTCAAGTGCGGGGAACTGATCGGTAATCTTCATGATACCTATTTCTGCTGTAATAGCAGATCCAGCCCTACCCGTTACCATTAAAGCACATAGCACAGGACCTAATTCCCTTATAATAGAAAGTGCCACCATTACACCAAGGGCAGCTTCTGCGCCAAACTGACTTAATGAATAATATCCCTGAATACCGATAACCATACCGGTAAAAAGAGCGGTAACAAAGACAATTAGGAACGATTTTGAACCAATAAATTCAATTTCTTTGATGAGCCTGTAAATTCTAAAAGGCCGAAAAAACGCCAAATAAATTGAAGATAATAAAAAGATACCACTTCTGCCGAGAATCTGAACTCGATTTAAAGTTGATCGGCCAAGTGTTGCTGCAATCTGGAATTCCACAACGCTCCTTTAATCAAAGAGAATTTCATCCAAGTAATTTTTATCTGTACGCTGAAAGGGAATGGGGCCTTCAGGTTCTCCGTTTATAAACTGCTTTACCCTTAAGTCACTACTGTTTCTAATCTCTTCAGAAGTTCCCATTGCAATAATATCCCCATAAAAAAGAATAATGATATTATCTGCAATTTTGAAGCAGGACTCAATATCATGGGAAACCACTATAGATGTTATATTCAGTGTCTTGTTAAGATCCATGATGAGCTTGCCGATGACACCGGTCGAAATAGGATCAAGGCCGGATGTGGGTTCATCATAAAATATAACTTTGGGGTCCATCACCATGGCTCTGGCCAGCCCAACTCGTTTCATCATCCCGCCGGATAACTGTGATGGCATAAGATCTTCTGTTCCCCTTAATCCCACCATCTCCAATTTCATAGTGACAATTGTCTTGATAATATTGTCTGCAATTTGTGTATGCTCACGTAAAGGAAATGCTATGTTTTCAAAAATATTCAGGTAGTTAAAAAGAGCAGACCCCTGGAATAACATCCCCATTTTTTTTCTGGCTTCATATAATTTTGTCTTGTTCAACGTCGTTAGGTCTACGCCATCGAAATAGACAGCCCCGGAATCAGGTTTTTCAAGACCGGTAAGCTGCCTTAACAGAGTACTTTTCCCAGAGCCGCTGCCCCCTAAGATAACCGTTACTTTTCCTCTTTCGAAATGACAATTTAAATGGTTAGACGCTGTTACCCTGCCATATCTTTTTACGATATTTTCTACTTTGATCATAGGTTGTATTGTCTGCTTTCCTGTTTTTGGGTAATAAAATATAGCTTACCCGTATTGCTGTGTCAACGATAATCAAACGCCATATCAAAATTTTGATTTCAGTTAAATTAAAGGGTGACTATAAATTGAATTTTCATAATGAAAAAATCCATCGGAAATTGAATTTTAAGCCAGACTCAACGCCTAAAATTAAAAGAATATTTTTTAAGATGATCTCGACAAAGATTGACAAAGCCTAAAAGGCTTTATATAAAAATCAGGATATGACTACAAAAAAAAATAAACCCCCATATATAATTGTCGATCATAGGAAGGATCATGAGGCTTGCATCAGCAAAGTAGAGCGTCTATCCAGCTGTATAGAAATTGCAAACCTGATCAACTCAGAACTTTCTATTGGAAGACTTCTTACCAAAGTCATGGAATCAACAAAAAAAGCATTTAATTCCGATGCCGTCAGCCTGTTATTACTTGATGAGAAAACAGGAGACCTGACTTTTCAGATTGCACTGGGTGATGTCGGCGATGAAATCAAAGAATTATATAGATTAAAAAAAGGGGAAGGTATTGCAGGGCTTGTTTCCCAGGACGGCACCCCTCTTAATCTTACCGACGTCTATGACCACCCCAAATTTTCTCCTGATTACGATAAGAAAACAAATTACAGGACCCGTGCCATGCTTTGTGCCCCCTTAAAAGTCCGGGGTAAAATTATTGGTGTTATTCAGGTCATTAACAAGCTTGTCGAACCGTTTGTCTTTACCTCTGAAGAACTTGAAATGCTGATTACTATCAGCTCCAGTGCTGCTGTTGCAATTGACACAGCCCAAATGCATAAATTCATTCTTCAAAGAGAAACGCTTGAAAGAGACTTACAACTAGCCAGAGACGTACAGCAAAGTTTTCTGCCCAATGAACTTCCCATTGTTAAAAAACACCGGTTTGCCGCTTTAAATCAACCTGCACTTGAAATTGGGGGTGATTTTTATAATTTTTTTAAGTTACCGGCAAATAAACTGGGAATTGTTTTAGGAGATGTTTCCGGTAAGGGTATATCTGCTTCCCTTTTTATGGCTCGATTGACCAGTGATTTTCAATATTACACTCTTTTATATCCTGAACCTGAACAGCTTTTAACCCAAATAAATAATGTGTTATGCGCACGGGCAAAACGCGGCATGTTTGTTACCCTTGTTTACTTACTTTTGGATCCGGAGGAAAATCGCGTCCGAATCGCAAATGCAGGCCATATGTCCCCCATCTACACTGATGAAGATGGCCTTAGACTATTAGGGCATGATAATAAGAAAGGTCCACCACTTGGCATTATTCCGGATGTAGAATTCACCCAGGAGACATTTGAACTCGAAGAGAATTCAAATATAACCCTCTTTACTGATGGTGTGATTGAAGCAAAAAACAGTGTTGGGGATCTATATGGGGATAAACGGCTCTTAAAAGTAATTGAATCACAACCCAATGATCCTGATTTAATAATCAAAGAAATTACACGGTCTGTTGATCGGTACGCGACAACTGAAGGCCGAAGCGATGATTTAACCCTGTTGGTATTTAGTACAGATTAATATTTTCAACAGGTATAAAGGCGGAATACTTTATGACATCTAAACCCGTTCATATAAAAGTTTCATCGCATCCTGAAAACTTGAAGCAGATCAGGAAAGCAATGACAGATGCAACTTCAAAAGCTGGATTCTCAAAAGAAGTTGCCGGACGCATTATTCTTGCGGTTGATGAAGCCTGTTCAAATGTAATAAGACATAGTTGTAAACATGACCATACAAAAGAGATTAACCTTGAGATTGCACTTGAAAAAGAATGTTTAACCATATCCATTATTGACAATGGTATTAAATTTGACGTTAATTCGGTTGAAGCAAGGGACGTTAGTGAGGTCAGGCCAGGGGGACTGGGTCTATATATCATGGAAAAAACAATGGACAAAGTAGAATACAGCCGCACCCCGGATGGCTTAAATAAATTGACATTGGCAAAAAACTTTATAGATAAAAAATAATAGAGACCTTTGAACACTGTTCAATTTTGTTTTATTGCAAGGTCTCTGACAATAGCTACTCGCCAGACAATATCATCAACGTTAAATCATCAGATTGAGGCGCCAATTGTTCGCTGCACTGGTCCTTAATCCATGTCATCTGATCATCAAGCGGCATTTTCCTTGACTGGAGCAGCCACCGCAAGAACCCTTTAACACCGAGTTCTTTGCCTAAATCTTTCTCATCACCCTTTTTAAGCCGTCCTTCTGTGAATCCATCTGTATAAAGAAAAAGCCGACTGTTTTTTATTGAAAATTGTCCAGCCGGATGTAATGCCCCCGGTAATATTCCCAGCGGTGGGTCTGCAGGCTCTATTTTTGTCAGTCCTTTATCATCAACCAGGAATGGCGGCAGATGCCCCACATTAACGATACTGAGGTCTTTAGACTCAGGATCCAGCCACCCCCCGATAAAGGTAACAAACATTCCTCTTATAGCTGTCTCACATAATTCATTATTCATCAGCTGAACAATTTGACTTAAGTCATCTAACACCTTGCTAAGGCATCTGAAAAGAGAGATGGCTTTTGCCATAAGCAATGCAGCTGAAGTGCCTTTCCCTGACACATCTCCAAGGCAGAAATAAATTGTGCCGTCATCTTTGGCAAAGTAATCGTAAAAATCTCCTGACAGATGAGAGGCCGGCAGATTGAAGGCACCCACCTGTTGAATTTTTTCAATATCAGGCTGAAGGCTTTTCTGAATTTCCCTGGCAACCCCAAGTTCTGATTCTAATTTTTCAGCATATTCGTCTCTTTGTTTTAAAGAATTTTGTAATCGCCAGGTAAGTTCCTGGTAACTTAAATTATCATCTACCAGTTTCCTGTTAGCCTGTTCCATAACTGTTTCAAATGTTGTTTGAAATCCAACAGAAACTTGCAAAGATTCAGACATTTCGTCTACTTGGCTTGGCAACAGTGCGAGCAATGACTCTACTTTTTCATTTGTTAAGCCAAATAATAATTTTGCTTTCTTTTTCAAATCAGTCAAAGCGGCTGATTTGTCATGGCAGGTATAAATTGCATTACATAGGTCTGATAAATGCATCATTCCTGCCAATACAGATTTTTCCCCGACTCTCCCAAACTTTTTGGTATCTTTTTTATTAAAAAACACATGATGATATCCGATGCCACGCGTATATGATTCTGGCAGGTTCCATCTTTTAGCCAGCAATGTGCCGACACTGTCATGGGTCGTTTCAAACAGTTCTTCTTCCATTTCATACCGTTTTTGAGGCATATTTGATCGCAACAAGGGCCATCTATCTGATTTTTCGGGTTCCATAAAAAACAAAACCAACAAACCAATATCCTGTATCATCCCTGCTGTAAACGCTTCTTCTACAGGGCCGTTTACCAGATATCCGATCTGTTGAGCTGCAACGCCTCTTCGAATGGAATCTTCCCAGAAGGTATCAATATCAAAGCCAGGGATCTTTTTTTTTGAAAGCGCTTCTTTTACAGCAAAACACAGCACCAGATTTCGAAGGCACTTAAGACCCATGGCAATCACTGCTTCTGAAATAGTTCTTATATCCTGCCTGAGACCGAAAAAAGCAGAATTAACCAGGCCTAGAACCTGTGCAGTCAACCCTGGATTGACAGATATGAGTTTGGTTAAAATCTCTACTTCAGCATCTTCACGTAAAGAGTACTGAATTAATTGCATAACCTGCTTGTTGGGGGCCGGCAAATCCTCTGGTAGAAGATCCCGGTAGAAAGCTGCTGCCATTAAAACACACGAAAATAATTTACAGTGTTAACAAAAAAATGAATATCCACTAAACCCTCCCGTATCAATTTCCATTGTCATTTTCTCTATTTTTATTGAAACTGACAACTAAGTCAAGAAAACACCAAAATAAAAGGTTTTAGCCCGGATATTTCACGAAGGGTTTTACTTTATTTGCATGGCACAGGCCGTGCAGCAGTAATTCTTTACCGCAAGTGGCCTGTAACGTAGCAGATAAGGCAAAAACGCTTCGCCCGGAGGGTGACATTTTGTTCGTTTGTTTTTCTTTAAAAAAAACAAATAACCTTATGGAACGATGCAGTTTTTCAGTAAAAAGATCAAAATGTCATGAAATTTCCAGGTTAGTCTAAATTATTGCATAGTTTAATTGTTTATCATATAGTATGAAAAATTATAATATACTTATTTAAGGATACAGATATTATGGTTAAAAAAAGCTTAAAGAATCAAGTCGTTGAAAACCGGTTATCCACACGGAAAAAATTGCAGACAATGGTCAAAATAGTTAATAAAAATAACGAATCCATTGAAGAATCTGCAAATTACAGTATTTCCGGTCTTTTCTTTAAGTGCGATTCCCCTGACCAATATGATCTTAATGATAAAGTTGAAATCTCTTTTATAGACAAAAATGGAATCGCACAACACCATACCGGCAAAATTGTCAGAATAACTGAAGAAGGCGTTGCTGTCCATTATCTAAAGGATACAAAGTACTAACCCTTATCAGGATGCCCTGCGGGATCTTCACCGATTAGTACATCAGATGCCACGATAACCTGCAATAGCGGTCACTGGTTTGTACTGTCTTTGAAACTACTGTCCAAATGAAGCCGCTATATCATCCAGACAGCAATCGCAAAATTGCTGTGTAAATTCATAAAGGTCCTCTCCATCTACATCACCATCATCATCAAAGTCAGTTGTGCAGTCTGGCTTATTGCTATAAGTAATTTCCAGATAAGAATGGCTGCCATATTCACTGGCTTTTAAACCAAAATCATCTCCATTTGAAATCAATAAGAATCCAAAGTTGGGGGTTACGCCATCTGCCCAGTCTTGCACAATGTCTTTAAGCTCAACTTCATCCAAATATTCATGATCATAATCCCCACTTGAATTATGCATTGTCAGAATACCAATTTCATCTCCATAAGCCCCTCCGCCTGATCCGGATGGCCAGGGGGTATTCCATGTCACAGTGTCTTCTTCCCAATCCTGGGTTATATTATAAAGAATATATTGATTTCCAATAATCCCCGTATCATCAGGATCATTAGGATCACCTTCATCAACACTCCACACATAAATACTGAATTTGGCTGAAATAATATGTTTATTTAACACTTCCGGTGGCAGATTAAATCGAATCAGAAACCGATCAAAATTACTCATGTAACGTTCGCCCCCAGAATTTGTATCTGGATAGGATTCCATCAAAAATGCATCTTCCACGTTTTCTTCCGGCGTATCTAAATGCACGGTAAATTTTTCCTGTGCGACATAAACTGAATCTGTATTAGAATCAGATGAATCATCTATAGAATTTCTTGCAATGACATAAAACGTATACTCATGAAGCGGTGGCAGATTTAAAACTGTGAAAGATACAGTATCCGGCCCAAGTGTCTCTATTACACTGAAATCACCACCGTCTACACTTTGATATAATACAAAGCTTTCCTCGTTATCAGAGTTATCCTGCCAGGTTAATTCAGCATCAAATCCCGTTAGAACAGCATCAAAATTTGTAGGCGCATCCGGTGGCAGATTTGAAATCACGCCGGTTGCTTCATTGCTTGGCCCAGAATCTGTTACACCTGCAGCAAAGGCAAATACTCTATAGGTATAGGTTCCATTAATAAGAGAATCATCCGTATACGTTTCAACATTGGCACCCACCGTATCAAGGGTCTCCCAGATACCTGTATTCTCCTTTTCTATAGTAAACCCATCTTCATTATCAGAGTTATCCTGCCAGGTTAAAACAATCTCACCCGCCGCAGAATCAGTAGCTGCATCTAAATCACTTGGCGCTTCAGGAATATCTTCTATTGTTCCTTCTTCATCCGATGTTTCACTTTTTCCATGGACATTATAGGCTTCAATTTTATAGGTGTATGTCTCTGGGTCAACACCTGTATTATCATAGCTTGTCACGCCTGCATTGACCTGGGCAATCGGATTTAATACTTCACTCCAGATTTGAGTGGACAGCTTTCGCCACACATTAAATCCGGTTTCATTATTTGAATTATCTGTCCAGGACAGCGAAACCGTACGGGTGTGCTGATTAATTACAAGCGCAAGATCAGAAGGTGGATCTGGAGGAACCGGGTTTACAATTGTTACAGATTGCATGGAAGATGCTGAATCACAGGGTGAATTATCACCACTGCTCTTATGGGCCAACACTCTGTATTCATAGGTCCCTGCTGCAACATCTACATCTGTATAAGTGATTGAATCAGCCGGAAGATTTGCCCCAATCTGTGCCCATATTCCAGCTGGTACACGTCTTTGAACTATATAATATGCTTCTTCCAAAGAATTATCTGTCCAGGATAAATCCACATTTATATGCAAAGGAATTGTTTCATCAAGTGTTGCATCTAAATCAGCAGGTGCCTGCGTACACTCCACCCAACCAGCAAGCCTTGCAAATAATGCCCAGACCGCCCGACCTTTTAGTACGCAATTTAGCCTTGCATCAAGTCCACCGCCATTGGAATGCGCACAAGTAGTACACCCATCATATCCTGAAACACCAACTCCATGGGTTAATTGATCAAGCTCAGAATCTGGATGGCGATCCAAATATTCAGACGCCCAGTTGGCAGTTCTAACAATCGGTCCTGGATTTTCTGGATCCCAGTTGGAATCACGACTTGGGCCATAATCAGGATCATAATCAAGTGTATCATTCAGACCTGCATCCAGAAAATAATTCTCATCTGGATCATAATTCTCAATATCTGAAAAATCAAAAAGAATCCGGTCATGAGTGTTGCAATGAGTTCTGATCAATTCATTCTGTGAATCAGAAGAATCATTTTCTCCACCGCCATTTGCATGACCTGTCATATAAACAAATTTGACCGGATGGGTGGCAGCTCTGGCATGTGCCCCCCCTTCACTAAATTGTTCAATAAGCCAGTCCATACTGGCAAGATACAGCGGGATATTGTGGCCGGCAATGTCGCACCAGGACCACATGACCACATTAATGTTTTCATGAACGTAATTACCTTCGGCATCCTCTTCAGTCAGATATGCATAGGTATCTTCTGCCCAATCTAAAATATCTTCAAGACCTCCAGTATCCCTATCTCCCTGGCTCAAATCCGGCCATCCATCTATACCGGTATTGCTAATGCAAAGTGTGTTGGAATTCGGAGTTTCTGTATCGGTCCAACTGTACTTAGTTCCAAAATTAGGAAAATTAGCCAATGCCGTCATTCCAGTAAAGACCTGCCCACCATGAGAGGTACGGTTATATACTACCCCAAGATTTGCTTTTGCAGCCGTAATCCACTGCTCCGGGATCTGAGATAGATCTGTATGTGTATGATCGATAATAAATCCAGCAGCAGCAACTTCTATTGCAAGTCCAAATACAATAACAGCGATAAATAAAAATTTTTTAATCGATTTCATTTAGCTATCCTTTCTTTTTCACATTCAATAAACACTTGAATCTAAAGAAAAATTTAATACAAATGACTATTTAAAAAAAAAATCATGTTTTTGTCAAGAAGCCTATAAAAATCTACCTTTGCTGCAAATTTTTTGCAACTTTTGTACCTTAATACCTGTAAATACAAAAAAAGGGCAGGAAATCTCTAGTTCCCCTGCCCTTTAAATACGACATAATACCTATTAAAAACTGATAAAATATCTTTGAATACTGTTCAATTTTACACTATTGCCATTATGCTTTACTTAAGATTTCTAACTGATGTATGTATGGGGTGGCCACCGTCTCCATACATTTGAGTAGTATTCAAAAGTCTTATTTTCGAATTTCTTTTATGAGTTGAGAATACCTTTCTTTGAGTTTTCCATTTTCAAGCGTCAGTTTTGAATTTTCATTTCTTTCCCTGATGTAAGCAGATCTTAAGTGCTCTACCATTTCATCTCTGCAAAAATCTGCTCTTGATTGTATTTCATCAAGATTGATGGGATATGACTCCTTTAGTTGCCTAAAATCATCTTCCAGACTCTCAATTCTTTGGGTCAATTCTTCCAATGGCACCGCTTGGGCTTCTGGTAAAGATGAATCTTCACGATGCTGCGACATAATGGATTTTGTAAACACCCCCATACCGCCTTTATCTTCAACCACCGAATTTATTGTATCTACGTCTATTTCTTTTTTCTCATCTGCATAGCCATACACAAGAGCCGCATCACTTAAAAGATTGATCGTTCTTGGAATCCCTGTGGATGCTTCAAATATTTTGTTGATTGCGTCTGAAGAAAAAAGATTCTGGGGACCCCCCGCCTTTTCTATCCTGTGCTCAACATATTCCTCTGTTTCCTCAAGATTCATAGCTGACAAATGGTAGCTGACAGCAATTCTCTGAGCAAATTGCTCAAGCTTTGGATCAATTATTTTATTTTTCAGTTCTGGCTGACCCACAATCATAATTTGCAACAGCATTTCTTCATCTGTCTGAAGGTTTGACATCATGCGTATTTCTTCTAATGCCTCTTCAGATAAATTCTGGGCCTCATCAATGATTAAAAGCACTTTTCTGCCCGCAGCATATTTTTTTATCAGAAAGGCAAATAATGCTTCCAGGGCTTTTGATTTGCTGATCCCGTCTTCATGCTTGATTTCAAATTCCGCCAAGATTAAACTGATCAGCTCATTTGACTGCACATTGGTGTTAAAAATCACAGCCACATCCATGTCTGATTCAATCTGGTTTAAAAGATATCGGACAAGGGTTGTCTTTCCCATCCCTATTTCCCCTGTCAGCATGACAAAGCCGACCTTTTCAGTTAACCCATACTCAAGAAAGGTCAGTGCATTTTGATGCCGGTCGCTTAAGAACAAATATGATGGATTGGGAACCAGATTAAACGGCTTTTCTTTAAATCCATAGAATTCAGTGTACATGAATTATTCCTGCTTATTGAGTACAAATCCCAAAAACTTATCTTTCGGCAACAGGGAAACCGCTTTTTGAACATCTTTTTTGGATGTAGTTCCTGCTTCAACCACCATAATAATCCCATCCATCATAGGGGCCATAGAAATCGCTTCTGATCGTTCCAGAACCGGAGGCGTATCAAAAAACACATATCGATCATCATACCGATCGCCCATTTCCTGGACCAGTTTTTCCATCATTTCCGAAGACAGCAGTTCCGAAGAATCCACCACGGTCCGAGCACCGGAAATCAAGGATAATTTTTCAATTCCCGGCCAGATAATCAAATCGCCTAAAGGGGTGTCATCCAGAAAATAATCGATCAAACTGAGCTGACTGTTAATCCCCAGATAATTATGGATGTCCTGGCCTTTAAAATCACAATCGACCAATAAAACAGTCTGTTTTAAATTCCTGGCAAAAGTAAATCCCATATTAATGGCGGTGACCGTTTTTCCCTCATTTCTATTCGGGCTTGTGATCATGATCGTGTTCATCTTCCGATGCTTGCCCTGCTGATGTATCCTGTTTCTTAAAATCTTATACCGTTCAATTTCTTTGGCATTAGAATTTATAGTGACGCCCCGGTTCTTTTCTACAATATCCAGATTCATTCTGTATTGCGCTGAATTGGTATATTTGGGAGCATGCCACTTTTGTTCCTCATCTGGTGATGCAGCAGGTGTAAAGTCTTTATTGGTATCGGTGTTCCTTGTATCCTTGGCTTTATCAAGCGCTTTTCTTAGTTTCATATTATTTATTCACTCCTCTCAAGTTTTTCTATGAAATTCTGCGCATAATTTTAGCCCAGAGTACATCAAGATCCATAACAAAGGTATCAAACAAAAAGACACTGATGATGATACCAAAAACAATCACTAAAGTTATCACCACGCGCTTGATCTTTTGTCTTTTTCTATCTTCCTGGGTAATAATTTTGGGCACTTCAGTTAACACGGGGAATCCAGTAGCTCTGGCAAGTGCCTCCCCGTCCCTGAACGAGGTATCGGAAAATTCAACGATCGAAGCAAACCCAACGCCAGCACCAATGCCAAGGACAATACCGATCAATAAAATGGCCAGCCGATTGGGCTTAAAAGGTTTTTCAGGCAACCTTGCAGACTCTACCAGAGAGAACCGTTCCCCTTTTTGTTTAGACTCAAGTTCTTGCGCCACATCTGCTTCCATCATCTTGGCCTGCAGATCCGCTTGTTTGGTTCGTAAAAAATTTCTTTCACTCAAAATAGCATTATACTTTTCTTCAACCCCTGGTGTTGCGGCAAGTCTTGCCTTGCATACGGCCGCTTCCTTTTCAAAATCTTTTATATTGTTTTTTACAGATACAATATCAGATCTAATACCTGCAAGCCGGGAAGAAAGTGTCACATATGCCGGATTTTTAATATCATCTTCTTTATTGGCTTCTTTTTCAGCTTCTTTTTCTTTTTTAGTTTCTTCGACTTTTACACTCAGCTCTTTAATTTCCTGCTTAAGTTTTTTTACGTCCGGATACAAATCAGAAAACTTTGTTTTCAGATTAATCAATTCCATCTTTAAAGCTTCCAGCCGTCTTTCATCATCCTCTTTATCGTCTCTTTGCTGCAGGGCTGACTCTATATCTACGGGTGTATTGACCAATTGCTCATCCAACTCACCTTCTTTTTCTTTTAAAGATCGAAGGGTTTCTTTATAGCGATCAACATTTCGTTGAGCGGTATCTAACGTCTGCATATTCAACTGAAACATTTCCGGCAAAGAATTTACATTCTTATTTTTAAAGTCAGCAAGTTTCTTTTCATACGCTGCCACCTCTTCCCGAATTCTTTCTTTTTCTGCCTTTAAAAATTCAGATGTACTGGATGCCTGATCCTTTCGAACCTTTAAATCTTCTTTTAAAAACAACGAGGTAATGGTATTGGCAACCCGTTGAACCTTTTGGGGATTCTTTCCCTCATAGGACAAAGAAAATGCAATAGTAGCGGTGGCTGTTCTGCCCGATTTTCTGTCTGCAACCTCAACATTTATGGGTTCAAGAACAATATCTTCGCGCATCTTGGCAATAATTTCATCCGTTGACTTTTTCTTTTTAAGATCTGCGTACAGTTCAAACTGATTGATTAATTCAAGGAGCCTCGATGATGTCAACACCCGCTGATTAATGCTCTCCATCCGCTGTTCCGCAAAGGTTGTCATACTGGATGTAACATATTCAGCAGGAATCTCACGCTGCTCAATCAGGATAATGGCAGTTGATTTATACTCCGGCGGCCAAAGCAGCGCCACGAGTCCGGCAATAACCACAATGAAAAGGAACGGGATGATAAGAGCCCAGATCCTCCTTTTTAATATTTTCAAATAATCACTTGGTGATAATACAGAGTCTTCCATTCATTTTCCTCAACAATATTATAGTTCAAAATTTTTTCGAATCTCTAAATATACTAAATTTCTTTCGCTTGTTGTGTCATTCTGCCGATTCTCGACAGTGGTGTATCTATATACACCGGAAAGGGTAAATGTATCCCAAAACTTTAATCTAAACCCCGGCTGTACATTCATCGTCAACTGATCCAGATCTGCCTGGGTTCTACGCTCATTTTTATTTAAATAGCAGGAGGTATCCAATGTAAGAGAAAAATCCTCTGTCACTTTTTTATTTATGTTCAATGATACAGCTGACCTTTCAGATGTTCCATTTGTACCCGAAGCCCCCCGGACATCATGAGATGCAGACACCCCCACGTCATAATACAGGCCATCATAATTCAGTCCGGTCAACAGCACGCCCCCCCAGGTCTGGCTGTCCTCATCCGGGGATATTGTTTCTATTGAAACCGCTCCGACTGTCTGTAATATCCTCGTGCCTTCTGTTGTATCGGTATAACTTGAACCGGCCTGCAGATAGACACTGTAAAGCTCGGTAATGGCCTTTGAAAAACCTGCATATATCTGGAATACATCTGAGGTAAAATCCCGGTAAGACGTTGTCGTTATTGCGCCCGGAACAATGGTCTGACTATCAGATGCATAGTGAAGATAGCTGAAATTCAAAAGCCCTGTGGTATTTTTAAATGTCTTGGACAAATTTTTTGTAAAAGAAAGATTCGCACTGATGGTCTTATTATCCTCATCAGAATTCACTTGCTCTGTTTGCGCAAACCCGTATCCTGCAGAAAGCTTTCCAAGGGTCAGTTCAGACAGCATATAACTTGTCGAAAGCCCGAAATCTGCTTTTTTCCTATCCCCAGACAATATCAGACCGGTGGTATCTGTATCACTGCCTCGTCTTGAATCCTTTCGATACGCTGCAGTTGCACCAAGACCCATCTTTTCTGTTGCCGTATAATCCCACTTTCCAGTTGTAGACCAGTCTGTGGCATCCAATTGATCATTATCAATATAAAACAGATGCTTTATCCTGGCATCTAAATTTGCATCAACTCTTTCTGAATCATGAGATAAGATCAGACCGCCGGTAGCTGTTGTAATAAAATCGTCCTGTTCATTATTACTGCTGAACAAAACATTGTCTGTATACTCTTGCTTAATAGAAATAAATGGTATGATTTTTCCGGATTCCGCAGATACCATCTTCAAAGGGAGAACACAAGACAACACAAAACTTGTCAAAACGATTATCAGGCAGACAGACTTAACTTTTCGCATAATATCTCCTATCGAACCACAATCACATCACCACGTTTAAGCGTAATGTTCTGCTCAAGTTTATTACCCTCTGATACTTCTTCATAATTAAAATTAAAATGATTTGTTTTCCCATTCGCCTTTCTGAAAATACCGATTTCTTTTTCTTTGGCAAAAGCATTGAGGCCTCCAGCGACTGCCAGAGCCTGCAGCACATCTATATTTTTACTAATGGCAAACCTTCCGGGTTTATTGACTTTTCCGATAACATAGATCAGCATGCTGTTCACCTGAACAATACTGACGAAAAGGTCTGGCTCAGGCACATATTTTTTTAATTTGCCAATCAGCATGTCTTCCAGTTCCTCTACAGAGAGCCCTTCCACTTTAAGCTCTTTTACCAGGGGAAAGTGAATATTACCATCTGGAAGGACGGCGACTTGTTTTGATAAATCTGGATTTTTCCATACAGAAATATCAAGAATATCACCCGGGCCAATTTTGTACTCCCCGGCATGTACAGCAGATACTAGTGCAACAAGAAAAAATACACCCACCACAAAAATTAATTTATTGTATCTCATAATCCTCCACATTTTAGCTATTGGTTTTAGCTATTGGCATTAAAACTTGCTATCATATTTCGCTAATATTTCTTTTGCGGTTTCAACGCCTAAAAAATCATTATCAGAAACCAGAGATTTTTCAAGATATAATTTTGCTTCATCTGTTTTTCCCTGTTTATCAAGGATCACGCCCATATGATAATTGAGCATATTATTTTCTGGATGCTCCTCAAGGGCTTTTTTAACATTTGCATATGCCTTATCCATATTGCCCATCTTGTATTGAAGCCATCCTAGCGTATCTAAAATCACACCCGCATTGGGATTAAGTTTTTCCGCCTTCCTTGCAAAATCCATTGCCTTTTGCAAATCTGTTTCTGATTTAGAAAACTCGCCCTTAATAAATGCATAATTATTTGCAGCCGCCCACATATCCGGGTTCTTTTCAAATGCCTGCTCATACGTTAAAGTGGCTTTTTCATATGCTTTATCTTTTTCATAAATACTGCCTAAAATCATCCATGCAGATTTGTTCTTTGGATCTTTTGCCAAGGCCGCATTAAATTTTTGGATGGCACTTTCTTTTTCGCCTCTTGCAAGGTAAACTCTTGCAAGATTGTCGTAAGGTTTTCCCCATTCAGGTGTGATTTCAACTGCCTTTTCAAAAGCAGTTTGCGCTTTTCCTAATTCTTTTTTGACCAGATATACATTGCCGAGCAAATTCCAGGTAAATGCTTCTTTATCATTTTTTTCCAACCGACTGTTACAAAGTTTGATTGCAGAAGCAAAATCTTTATCAGTAATGTACATTTTTGTCAGGCTAGCCACAAGAATGCCTGAATCCGGATTTTTCTTATATCCCTCTTTCAATTCCTCCCTGGCTTTATTAAACTGTTTTTGAACAGCAAATACAGACGCAGTTTTCAGATAGCCTTTTGCAAAATCCGGTTTTTTCTCCAAAACTTTCCGGTATTGTTCCAATGCATTATCATATTTTTTGGAGGCCATATAAAAATCACCCAAATCAATAACAGTTTGAAGATTCTTCGAATTGGCTTTTACGGCCATTACAAGATTTTTTTCTGCCGCATCCATATCTTTTTTCAAAATATTCAGCCGTGCCATGGCTTTTAAAAGGATGTCTGATTTGGGCATTTTGGCACTGGCTTTTTCTAGAACATTTTGAGCTAAATCATATTCTTTATTTAACGCATGTGCTTGAGCAAGATTCAAGTGTCCTTCAACAACCTGGGGTCTGTCCTCCACCACAATTCTGAATTCTGACACGGCATTGATGCCGTCATTCTTAGATAAATACAGTTTGCCTTTAAGAAAATGAGCATCCACATTTTTAGGATCATTGGTGATAACTTCATCAACAAGTTTTTCTCCTTCAGTGAGTTTGGCCCTTATTAACAGTAATTTTGCCAATGCAATCTTTGTCTTGATAATGTCAGGATTAGCCGGGTCTGGATTCAACGCCAATGCTTGACGAAGTATCCCCTCAGATTCATCTATCCGCTTTGTCTTGGCATAAACCTCTGCTAAAAAAAGTCTGTAACTAAAACTCTTCGGATCAATCTCAAGGCCTTCTTTGATCAACCGTTCTGCTTGTTCAATATCCTTTGCCGACAGCCAGAAACTGGCAATACCCATCCGTATTTTCTCGTCATTTTTATTTTCAGCCAGGGCTTTATTCAAGATATCTGCTGCTAACTCTTTTTTATCCTGAGCCATATAAACTTTTGCCAGATTTACCTTGTAGCCGATTTCATCTGGTTTTAGTTCAATGACTTTTTTAATATGTGTTACAACGGCTTCAAAATTTTTTTCAGCCGCTTCCAATTGAGCCAAATTCAAAATAAGAGCAACATGATCAGGATTTTTCTCCAGCCCCTCTTTTAAAAAAGCCCGCATTTGTTCTTTGTCCTGCCGAAGCCTTGCCACAGAAGACAGCATCACAAACATATCCGCTGAAGTTGTCCCTGACGTATACAGGTCCATTAAAATCTGTTCGCCCTGGGCAACCTCTTTTTTAATAAAACAGACAGATGCTTTTAAAAGATTGGCCTCTATATGCCCGGCATCCTTTTCCAAAATAGCATCTGCTTGTTCCTGGGCCTTATCAACGGCTTTTCCCCCCAAAAGAATTTTACCCAGATTGATTCGCGCATCAACGTTATCAGGATCAAGCTCAACTGCTTTGGAAAACGCCCCATACGCCGGTTTAAAATTCTTGGCTTTTAATTCAGTTTTACCTAAAAGATAATATGCTTTAGCAAAGTCCGGATCTATTTGGATGGCATTTTTATATTCAAGCTTCGCTTTTACATAATCACCCTGTTCAAACAGCTGATTTCCTTTATCGATAAACGCCTGCTTTTTATCTTCAGGGCTTGAACACCCGATAAAAAACATCACGAATGCGGATATAAAAATAAAAAACAATGGCCTGCGAAAATTCAGTTTCATTTAACCCTCTCCTTACTCAAATATTTACAATCTTCAAAAAACAAAGTTCCAAATTTATCATTGGATTCAAAAACCCTATCCAATGAAACCTCTTAAAACCAAAACAATTAAGATACAAATTGTCGGCTTTGCTAAAAAATCTGATAACCCCCTTAATTCACCGATAAGAACGTCATAACTAAAAAACAATACTAACGCTTTGGCAAGCGTTATACCAGCATTAAGTTCTGACAGATGAAGCGTTGGCAGATTGGGAAACACTAATATCACAATAACCACCAGAATATCCAGCGATGTAACCTTAAATCCTTTTTGCCGCCGGGTCAAATTCATGGTAAAAATCACCAAAACAACCAGCACAATGAAAGCAAAATTATTGACCTCCAGCCAAAGACTGTTTACCCATACCCCGGGATTGCTCTGTGCCATATAAAGCAGTAACGGAATAACCAGATAGGTTGAAAACCTTAATACATGCTCCTTATACTTTACAAATTTAAAATAATAGCTGCCGGCAATAAGCAAACTCAACCCCGCAGCAACACCGGAAAGATAGACAGGAATCTGCCTGGGGATAATAGCCTGGAGCATAAAAAGCAGAGGAAAACCATATTTTAATCCACCAAAACAGATGCGTATGGCAATATTTTTTTCTTTTAAAACATTTAACCGCTTTTTCAAGACTGTATCAAAACTGCTATCCCACCTGAATTGAAAGTTGTTCACCCTGGCAATATAAACAGATAACAGGATCACACAGGACATGCCCACAAAACCGATAATATGCACCCAGTCAGAATAAAATCGAAAGATTAAGGCCTGGGATATAAAACAGGCCTGAATGATATAAATACTGAGTACCGCTTCTGTATGAAAAAGACCAAACCGTAAAAGCCTGTGGTGGAAATGATTTTTATCTGCCCTGAAAGGGGATCGCTTTTTAATCATCCGTTCAACCATAACCGTAAGGGTATCCAAAATGGGGAACCCGATGATCGGCAATGCAAGGATTTTGCTGTAAGGCGTATTGGTCTGGGTTAAAACAATGGCAAAAACAATGGATAAAAATCCCAACAACTGACTGCCGGCATCTCCCATAAATAATACCGCCGGATGTGTATTATACCTTAAAAACCCTGTAATCCCCCCCACCATCGCAATGCCCATTATCGCTATGGCCATATTGCCGCATTTATAGGCTAAAAAAACAATCAAAATAAAACTGAGCATGGATATCCCGCCAGCCAGTCCATCTAATCCATCTGAAAGGTTAATGGCATTGGTCACTCCCAAAATAACCAGCAGGGTTAACGGAATGGATAAAAACCAGGGTAAAATAAAATCAGATGGAGCCAATGCACCCAGACAGGCAATCTTCACTCCCCCCAAAAAAATAACAATTAAAGCCGCCAAAATCTGAGGGACAATCTTTTGCCTTGCCTTTAATGGCCGGATATCATCAATCAACCCAAAAACAACAATCACAATAGCGCCTATTAAAACAGAACTGACAAAAGGATCCTTTGGCAGCCAGATAAGAATAGGAACAAATGCACCAATGGCTATGGATATCCCGCCCATTTTGGGCATGGGGGTCTTGTGTACTTTCCGTTCATTGGGAATATCCACAATTTGCATCCTGAAAGCCAACCGCTTAAATACCGGCACCAGTGCAATGGTTAAAAACAACGATAAAATAAAGACTGTAAATAAATTCATATTTTATTCATGTAACTTCTGA
>JAAEKY010000031.1 GCA_024227235.1 Desulfobacteraceae bacterium
ACGTGGTTTTTTTTTTCTTAAAAATAAAAGAGAAGTTAAAGTGGTAGCTATTTGTCCACACTGCCAGACGGATATCGGGTTAGAGAAAGTTCGTAACTTTATTTGTGGAGAATGTCATGGAACGGTAGTTTTTTTTAATTCATTAGATGGTACTAATCCAAGGAAAGAGCTGATGTATAAATGTAAAGGTTGTTGGGCAGATAGCTTTAAATGTCTGAAATTTTGTCCTAATTGTAAAATGGAAAATTCTGTAGAAAAATAATCTAAATTTTGCAAAGGTAAATTATTAGTTGCATTGCACAGAATGGAATACAATGGCAATAAACACTGCTGGAAAGTGAATCTCCAATATAGTTTAATGAAATTGTGGGAAATTTGATTCTCAGTTTGTCCATATAGTTTAATCTTAAAAATATAATTTAATTTGTCTTGCCTCACTATATGTTGTAGGTTGAATTCATTGAATTGACCTGAGCAGAGTGAGTTCTTCTTGTTTCGTAAGAGTTTAAAATTAGTAAATATTTTTGGAGTTTTTATGGTCTCAAAACCCACTTATGAAGAATTAGAAAAAAAGATTCAAAAATTAGAGCAAGCAGGCTCAGTGAACAAGAAGGCTGAGGAGGAACTGTACGTAAACGAAGAAAGACTCCGTTTGGCGATGCAGGCGACGCGGCAGAGCTGGTTCGACCTGAACCTCAAAACATTGGAGGTCAACACCAGCCCGGAGTTTGCAAGTTTCATCGGCACTGAAACTGAGGAATCTCCTACTACCTACCAGGGCTGGATTGACAGCATCCACCACAGTGACCGTAGTGCTGTTCTTCAGCTCTTCAGCGAGTGCCTGAAAACCGGGAAAATTGGGCAGATGGAGTATCGCATGATAAACAGAAACAGCGAGTGGAAGTGGATTCATTCGTCTGCGAAAGTAGTCACCTTCGATGAGAACAAATTACCGGTTAGGATGACTGGAACCCACATGGATATCACTGAGAGAAAAAAATCCGAAATGGCTCTGTTAGAGAGAGAAGAACGTTACAGGCTTGTAACCGACGCGACAACCGATGGGTATTTTGATCACAACCTGATAACTGATGAGGTGTATTATGGTGATCGATGCGAAGAAACGCTGGGGTATGCTCCTGGAACAATTGAGCCCCATGTAAACTCATGGGCCAAATTAGTTCACCCAAATGATATGTTAAAAATTCAAAAAATATTACAAGATCATCTTAAAAATAAAATGCCATACTTTGAAGCAGAATACAGAATTAAAAACAAGAACAATGAATGGAAATGGATACTCAGCCGAGCTAAAGCTGTAGAATGGGATGAAAGTGGTAACCCGACGAGGTTAATTGGCGCACATCAAAACATTAATTTAAGTAAACAACTTGAACAACAACTCAATCAATCCCAAAAAATGGAATCTATCGGCACTCTTGCTGGAGGTATAGCTCATGATTTTAATAACATTCTTTTCCCAATTGTAGGGCATTCAGAAATGCTGTTAGAGGATATTCCTGATAACAGTCCCTTTCGAGGGAGTTTAAATGAAATTTATGCAGGAGCCATACGTGCCAAGGAACTTGTAAAGCAGATCCTTACATTTTCCCGTCAAGAGAATGCTGAATTAAAGTTGATGAAGATGCAGCCTGTTATTAAAGAAGCATTGAAACTTATCAGGCATACAATCCCCACAACAATTGAAATCAGGCAGGACATTCAAACTGACTGTGGCCCAATAAAAGCTGATCCAACTCAAATTCATCAAATTATAATGAATCTTTCAACCAATGCCTATCACGCTATGGAAGAAACCGGTGGAGAATTGAATATAAAATTAAAAGAAGTCGAATTAGAAGAACCTGACTTGTTCAATCCAGACATCAAGCCACTTAAGTATGCTCGCTTAAGCATATCGGATACAGGCAAAGGCATGGATAAAGATACAATAAAGAAAATATTCGATCCTTTTTTCACCACCAAAGAAGCAGGTAAGGGCACAGGAATGGGACTGTCAGTTGTTCATGGTATTGTAAAAAGTATGAATGGTACTATCAAAGTTGACAGCAGATCTGACAAAGGCACTGAATTTCATATATATCTGCCTTTGATTAAGAATCTTGCTGAAAAAAAAGAACCCCACAACGCAAAACCAATTTAGAGTGGAACGGAACGGATTCTTCTTGTAGATGATGAAGAAAGTATCATTACAATGGAGAAACGTATGCTTGAACGGTTAGGCTATCAGGTTACAGTACGTACCAGCAGTATAGAAGCACTTAAAGCTTTTAGCGCATCATCTGATAAGTTTGATATAATAATTACTGATATGCAGATGCCTAATATGTCTGGCGACAAACTTGCAAATGAAATTACTAAAATACGTCCTGATATTCCTGTGCTACTTTGCACTGGGTTCAGTGAAACAATGTCTGCAGAAAAGGCAGAATCTTTAGGTATTAATGGCTTTTTATTAAAGCCGATTGGGAGGAAGGATCTTTCTCACAAGATACGTGAAGTGCTGGATAAAAAATAAATCTGAAAATGTAATCTATTGATTCTATATATTATGACTGGAGAAAATAATTTCTTCCATATGATATTACATTATATGAACCTCAACCATTGTTATAAGTCAATCTTGTAGTGTAATTTTTATAATATATTCATATTATAGGAGAGGTATTTTGTAAAAAATATTATTGTCACTCATAATATTTTTCTGATTGTTTTATTTAAAATAAAAATAATCTTATTCTATTTTTATGAACTTGTTATTTTAATAACACGCCTGTTTTCTTTATGTTATAAATCAATAAATATGCAGATAGACCAGTGCTGATGGATAAATGGCATATCCAACAGGGCTAAAACAACAAATTACCTATTAAGGGAGGCAAGGAATGTCTATTTTGCATTTACCAAGAGTTGAATCTCAGATAAACCAGTATTTCAGTTCTCAAAATACTATGGCTTTAGCAGACAGCACAAAAGCATTGTATCGTGCTGTCATTAGAAAAAAACTGTTACCTTATTGTAAAAAAAATGGGATCGATCAACTCAATGAAAAATTTACTGACTGCATGGATGATTTTTCTGATTTTATTCGAAAAGAAAAAGTGTCAGCTCACACAACGCAATCTTATTTAACCATTACAAAATTATTATTCAATTTTCATGGATACCATATTAATCATACATACAAGATTCCACGCCAGGACAAACAAGCCTTTGATCTGAAACATGAAAGAAGATGGTTTTCTGGGGAAGATATAGCAAAATGTAAAACCTACACGTTTAAAATTAATCATATTCGTAATCATTTGCTTGTTCGATTAATGTGTGAGACTGGAGCCAGAATCAATGAAATTGCCAATATTTGTGTTTGTGATGTAAAACTTAGAGAAAAAGCAATTCTCCTCTCTTGGTCTAAAACTACACCAAGGCCAGTCTTTTTCACCCCTGAAACTGCCATTTATTTAGGCAAGCATCTAAAAACATCTTTTCCTAATCCTGAAAAAGATTCATTTAAAAAAATCTTTCCTGGGAAAAATATGATTTACAAAATTATTGATACTATGCTTAAAGATCTTAACCTTAAAACAAAAGGTGATGGAAGAGGTCCCCACACCTTCCGGCATTATGTCGCAACAAATTTGCGTTATAATTTCAGGATGGATCTTGATCATGTTGCACGATTATTGGGTGATACACAGAAAACAATAAGTTCCAGATATCTTCACCCCACTGCTGAAATGCTACACAATCTGATGAACAAAGCATCCGGTTGGTAAAATAATTTTAACCTCCTCAAGGATAAAATCTTGGGGAGAACTTTTTTTGCTCTAAAGGCTTTACGCTCTGTTTATCTGTATCTCCAATTAAGTTGAATGAGATTTTGGGAAATCTAATTTTGTTTTTTCCATATAATGGAATTTCACATTAAAAACTGAAAGCTCGGTCTATACTAAATGTGGTATCAGGTTAAATTGTTAATCAGCGTGCAATAATGACCCCTTTATAAGAAAAACAGCGTCGAAAATTGACCCCCCTGATATAAGATCTTCATGAAATAATTCATGGAGGTCAGGAGGATGTTAATAGTGGAAACAATAGCTAAAATTCGACGGTATTATTTTGTAGAGGGCCGGAAGATCAAACAGATAAGCAGAAATCTGAACATTTCTAAAAACACAGTTCGCAAAGTCATCCGCAGCGGCAAAACCAGGCATGAATATTCAAGAGAAAAGCAACCACACCCAAAGTTGGGTCCATATCTTGAATTTTTAAAAGATTATTTACAAAAAGATTGGAAGATGCCCAAGAAGAGACGGATAACAGCAAGGCGCCTGCATGAACTTTTGTGCGAACAAGGATATCAGGGAGCCTATGACAGCATTCAAAGGTATGTCCGTCAATGGAGACATGATAAAAATAAAGTAAAGCCTGGTGTATTTATCCCATTATATTTTCCTCCAGGGGATGCATACCAGTTTGACTGGAGCCGCGAAACTGTTGTCATTGCAGGGGAAATTAAAAAAATAAAAGCAGCTCATTTCAGATTAAGCCACAGCCGTAAATTTTTTGTCAGAGCATATTACAGAGAAACCCAGGAGATGGTACTGGATGCCCATAATAAAGCGTTTGAATGTTTTGATGGAACCTGTAATCGGGGCATTTACGACAATATGTCAACAGCCGTCACCAATATTTTAAAAGGAAAAGAAAGAGAATATAACCAACGATTCATTCAAATGTGCAGTCACTACCTGGTAAAACCGGTTGCCTGTACGCCAGGTGCTGGCTGGGAAAAAGGCCAAATAGAAAAACAGGTCCAGGATGTCAGGAAGTGGCTTTTTACCCCAAGGCCAAGGTTTACAAGTCTGGAAGAACTTAATGAATGGCTATCTGACAGATGTCTTGAACTCTGCCGGACCAGGAAACACCCGATAGATAAAAATAAAAGCATCCAGCAAGTATTTAAAAAAGAACGAAGTTTTTTGATCCCAGTTAAAGAACCCTTTGAGGGGTATGTTGATAAAGAATGCACAGTCTCCAGTACGAGCCTGATCAGATATGACCGGAACCATTACAGCGTCCCATGCAAAACTGCTGGTAAAACAGTAACAGTAAGAGCCAAGGCCGACCAGATCGTTATTCTAAACAATGGCAAACAGATTGGCAACCATACCCGGAATTTTGAAAGGGGAAAAACCATTTATAATCCATGGCATTATCTGGATATCTTGCAGCGCAAACCTGGAGCCTTGAGAAATGGGGCACCCTTCCAGGATTGGGACTTACCATCTGGAATAAAACGAGTGCAATCTCATTTAACCGGTCTACCCGGCGGAGACCGCAAGTTTGTTGATATCCTTTTTGCAGCAAGGCTTCACGGCATTGAATTAACAAACAAAGCATGCCTGAAGGCACTATCACAAGGTGTCTTTCAAAGTGAAGTGATCTTAAACATTCTTGCACGTGAACTTGATGGCCCCATGATCAAACCTGTTAATCCGCCGGTCTGTTTACATCTAAAAGAGGAACCTGTAGCTGATTGTTCCAGATACGATAATCTTCGTAAAGGGGGTGCCGTATGCAGCGCCACGAATTAATTGAGGCTATGCGGACTTTAAAACTTTTTGGGATGGTAAATGCGTTTGATGAAATTGTTACCCAGGGGGTAAGAAAAAAGTACACGGTACAAGAAATACTCAAAGGCCTGTGCAAGGCAGAGGCATCAGAACGGAAAGTTCGATCCATAAGGTACCAGATGAGTATTGCCAAGTTCCCAATTTTAAAGGACCTTGACACCTTTTCTTTTGATAATGTACCGGTGGAAGAGATGGTTATAAGAGAATTATATGAAGGATTGTTTTTATCAGAAAACCGGAACATCATCTTTGTTGGTGGAACCGGTACAGGGAAAACTCATCTGTCTATAGCCATAGCAGCTCACAGTATCCGTCAGGGGAAAAGAGGCAAATTCTTTAGCGTCATCGACCTGGTTAATCAACTCGAGACAGAAAAGCATCTTGGCAAAGCGGGCGCGCTTGCCAACCGGTTGGCAAATGTAGACTTCGTCATTCTTGATGAACTGGGCTACTTGCCTTTTTCTCAATCTGGAGGGGCTTTGTTGTTCCATTTGATCAGTAAACTGTACGAAAGAACTTCATTAATAGTCACAACCAACCTGAACTTTGGCGAATGGTCAAAGGTATTTGGTGATAAGAAAATGACAACTGCACTTTTGGATCGTCTAACGCATCATTGCGACATCATAGAAACGGGTAATGAAAGCTGGAGACTAAAGAGCAGGAAATGATATTTTTTTTAAACTTCAGAGGGGGTCAAAATTGGACGCTGACAGGGGGTCAATTTTGAACGCTGTTTGACAGTTAAATTTATAAAAGCCAAGGAATAACAGGGATAATCCACAGTATTTTGCAATTCGGAAATCCCCAACTGGTAATTCGGAATTCCACGCCTATTTTATTTTACTTTGACCCCGAATGAAGTATTTGGCCATATCAGTAGACGTAAGATGGAATTAATGGTGGGAGTACTATGTATGATTTTAGATGAGTTTGTTGCTGGAATTTGAAATTGTTTCTTGTTTTATAATAGACCACAAGGAAAAACCGATAACGAGATGGCTGTGGCTATAAGAATATATACAATCGTCTGATTCATTTTCTATCCTATTGTTTCTTAAGTTTTTCAGAAATGGTTTGAATTGCCTCTACATAATACCAGTCATGATTGTAACGATGGATCACCTTGCCCTGTTCTTTTTTGGTAAGGCCGGGTTTCCATCCGTGCTTTTTAAAATATCGGGCCACACTGAAAATGGCATCTTCATGGTTGAGCAGGTCTATTTTTCCATCTTTGTTACCGTCTGAAGCATAAGACGGGATGTTTGAGGGCATGAACTGACAGAACCCTATTGCACCTGCATAAGAGCCTTTTACAGTCTCTGGAGAAAGCTTGTTTTGTTCTATATAGGTGAGCAGTGCTTTTAACTCCCTGTAAGCCCAATGTTTTTTGGTATCAGCCCGTTTAATGAACTTGCCCTTCTTGGGTTTTCTATTTTGGGGAATGGTGAGCCATATTTTTTCTTTAAGCGTGTTGTCCGACAATGCAGAAAGGGATGATAGCATGTTGATGGCCAAATGTTTCATGGGGTATGTTCCCAGTTGGGTTTCGACCAGTAAAATGGCTGTAATGATGGTTTTATCCACTTTGAATTCTTTATGAGCACGAGCGAGTGTTTGGGTGTGGGTGGTGATATAGGAAGATGCTTTGGCAATACTGGCTGTTTGACTGAATTGGGAATAATTTCTTTTTTTTTCAGCATCCTTGAATTGGTAAAAAAAGATTTTGGTTCCTATGGTGGTAAATTTGACGGCTTTATTGGTGTAAATGTTATTGATTTTTTCCGGATCAAATCCATCTTTAATCAATTGTTGTTTCAGGGCATAGAACTCACCTTTAGCGGTCGGCTCTGCGGCAGGAAGGGTATAGCACATATTGAACAAAACGGTTGCAGTTATTCCGGCAATTAATATGATTTTTTTAAAATTTAATTTTTTGGCGCATAGACCTGCCATATTCTCCCAAGGGTTTGAGGTTTTTTTCTTATACCCTATTTTGTGGGGGATTGCATTAAAAAAGAGAGGAAAATGAAAACCCTTGGCCAAGGGATAGTGTTGGGAGTCATTCGTATTCTGGAAAGCCCGGACAATAACCAGTAGTCTGGTCTTTTAACCCTTTCTTTTCGGCTTGTCTGGTATCAAAAAACAAAATCAAGATTAGAACTGGTATCATTGATATTCTGAACGTTTTATAGTAGTTTCCATAAGGATAATTATAATTGAGTGTGGAAATCGTTAATATGGAAGATTATAACCCAAAAAGGTGATCTATCATATCTGAAAAAGGATGCTTACAAAATGATATTGTTTAATTTTAAATTTTGATCATGACCTAATTCCAGCATCCTCTTTATTAATATCAACTCTCCTTGACAACCTATGGCCCTTTTTATAAAAAAATTAGTTAATAAATGAATTTCTTGCGAATCATAAACTTATAACAGCCCATATGAGATATAGTTATGAAAGGTAATAATAGTTTTCCTCTGTTGATGCAAAAATATATTTTTGAAAGACCGGATAAAGTAGATGAAAAGAATCATCATGTTTTCATTCTTGAGTCAGTAGGTGTTATTTTTGGTTTTTTTACACATTTATTCTGGATTTTTCTCTTCTGGTATCTGGGTGTTAAACCACTAGCGATTTTTAACATTTTTAGTGTGTTTATTTGGTTGATAGTAGGTATTTTAAATCGGAAAGGATCACATCTGTCCGCAATCCTTCCATGCGCTTTTGAAGTTTGTTTGCATCAAACCTTGTGTGTATATTTCATTGGCTGGGACTCTGGATTTCAATACTATATTCTTATACTCCCTACAATAATTTATTTGATGCCACATGGAGCTAATTTTAAAAAATTTATAACAATAGTATTTGTTTTTCTGAATTATTTGTTACTTTATCATTTTTTAAAAAATGCAGAACCACTTTTCAATTTAGATTCGTTAATTGTCAATTTCTTTTATTACAGCAATCTATCGGTTTTTGTTTTACTTATCTGCATTTGTTGCTATTTCTTTAATTCTCAAATTTATAGTGCACAAAAAGCGCTAAAAAAAGAACAACATAAAGTTAAAGAAGCCTATGATTTGCTTTCAAAATATGTACCTTCTCAGTTAAAAAATACAATATCTAATGGGCGAATTGAATCAATGTCTGATCACCAAAGAAAAAAGCTAACGATATTTTTCTCCGACATTAAAGATTTTACAAGCATGACAGATGGGATGGAACCAGAAGATATGGCAAGCTTGTTAAACGAATATCTTTCTGAAATGGACACAATTATTTTCAAACATAAAGGAACTCTCGCGCAGGTGACTGGAGATGGGTTAATGATTTTTTTTGGGGCTCCAGAAAAAACTAATGACAAGGATCATGCTCTTAGGTGTTTATATATGGCCGTAGATATGCAAAAAAAGATAAAAACATTTCAAAAAAAATGGTTTGATAAAGGATTTGATGGAAGCTTTAAAATTCGGTGCGGAATAAATACTGGTATGTCCACTGTAGGAACGTTTGGTTCTTCAAGGAGAAAGCTATACACGGCTCATGGTATGCAAACGAATTTGGCTGCCCGACTTGAACAGGCTTGTGAACCAGGTCAAATACTTATATCTCATACCACTTGGGCTCTTGTAAAAGACAAAATTTTATGCATAGAAAAAGGCCATATAACTGCAAAAGGATATCATAAGCCTCTTAGAGCGTATGAGGTTGATCCTTCCCAGAGATTATACACTTGAAGTTAATCTGTTTTTAAAAATTTATAGTCAAGGATTTTATCCCAGTTGGGACTTTTCAGGGATTAACAATCTCAAAGATACCAAAAGAATACTTCACCGGAAATTTGTTGAAAAGTACTGCTAACTGATGCAAGAAATCCACATATGGTATATGACACTTTTTCAGTTTTGAGTTTTTGATTCAATTATATAAACCTCAACCTCTGTTGCAGTCCAATCCTTCACTGTAATTTTTATAATATCAACTTGAATATCCGGTTGGCCCAGGTCAAGATAGTTGTCCTATTCAAAACCCTCAATCTTTCAAATAGTCCAAAC
>JAAEKY010000032.1 GCA_024227235.1 Desulfobacteraceae bacterium
ATTGGGAACAATGATACATATCGTGATTGAAAATGCCGGAGCTGAAAAAGGTTTTTTACTATTGCCCAAACAAGACAGGTGGTTTGTTGAGGTTCAAGGAGATATTAATCGTTCAGATACTGCAGTTAGACAATCATCACCCCTTGAAGAGAATGAACAATTATCGGCAAAGATCATTTATCATGTTGCCCGTACCAAAGAAAACATAATCCTGAATAAAGGTGTACAAGAGAGTAAATTTACAAATTTCCCCTATAGTATTAAAAAACTGCCTAAATCTTTGTTATGTATGCCCTTCTTCTATCAAGGGGATTTAACCGGCATATTGTATTTAGAAAATAATTTAATGACAGAGGCGTTTACACCAACAAGGTTAGGTGTGTTAAATCTGCTGTCATCACAAATCGCTATTTCCATCGAGAATTCTTTGAATTACGCTAATTTAGAGAAAATGGTTAAGGATCGAACTTTTGAGTTAGATGAAACAAACAAAAAGCTTAAACAAGAAATCATTGACCGTAAGCTCGAAGAAGCAAAAAAGCAAAAGTTAGAACTTAAACTTCAGCAATCTCAAAAAATGGAATCTATCGGTACGCTTGCAGGCGGCATTGCCCATGATTTTAACAATCTGCTATATCCGATAATCGGATTTTCAGAGATGCTTAAAGAAGACCTGCCACCAGATAGCCCTGAATATGACAGTGCCCAAGAAATTTTCAATGCCGGAAGAAGGGGTGGTGAACTTGTCAAGCAAATCCTTGCATTCAGCCGACAAACTGAGCATAAACTGTCACCAGTTCGTTTTCAAAAAATATTAAAAGAAGTTTGCAAACTGACTCGTTCTACAATACCAAGCGATATCAAAATCCATCATGATATTCAAAAGGACTGTGGTTTAATCATGGCAGAGGCGACCCAATTGCACCAGATCGCCATGAACTTGATAACAAACGCCTATCATGCTGTAGAGAAAACAAGCGGAGAAATTTCAATACAGCTTAAAGAAATTACTTTAGATAATGATGATTTAAAAGACAGCCCATTGCAATCGGGTCAACATGTCATGCTATCAGTTTCAGACAACGGTGTTGGTATTCCTCGGGAAATAATGAACAATATTTTTGAGCCCTATTTCACAACAAAAGAGAAAGACAAAGGAACCGGTCTTGGCCTTGCTGTTGTATACGGGATTTTGACAGAGCATAAAGGAGATATAAAAGTTTACAGTGAAGTGGGTAAAGGAACGACTTTTAACATTTATCTACCTTTGATGAGAAAATCTACGGAAGCCGTTTCAACTGAAAAGGAATTAAACAAACAAACTGGTACAGAAAGCATATTATTGGTTGACGATGAAGAATCGGTTGTTCGGCTTGAGA
>JAAEKY010000033.1 GCA_024227235.1 Desulfobacteraceae bacterium
ATTTGGACCAAACAATAAGAACCGAAGAAGATGTCCACAAACACTTAGGTATTCCAATTCTTTCAGTGGTACCAATAGCTGAAGAAAGTGAAAAAGAAAAATCAAATACATGAAATTTTTTAATAAATCAAAAAAACAATCCAAAAGTCTTCTTTTTGAGTTGCCATCGAATTCAAGATATGCAGAATCTTTCAGAACCCTGCGGACGAATCTTAATTTTTCTTCCATGGAAAAGGGCTTACGTTCAGTTCTTGTAACAAGCTCCGTTGAATCAGAGGGCAAAACCACTACAGCCATCAACCTTGGCTATACCATGGTCCAGGCTGGTAAAAAGGTGCTATTAATTGATGCAGATTTACGCAGACCAAGATTATCAGGGCTCTTTTCACTGAGAAAAAGCGAAGGCTTTACAGATATCATCTCTAGTACCTTCAGCGAGCAGATCAGTAAGGGAAACCTGAGGGACTACTCCATGGGTGATCTCCTGCAGCTTATAAAGCTGCAGAAACGGACAGGTGAGTTACATATTGAATCCACCAATAAGATTGGGATTTATTTTATTGATGGCAAAGTGATAGACGTATATTGGAAAAACCGACCGGAAGAAAAAAAACTCGCCAACTCACTTATCAGAAAGAGTCTCATTACAAAAGAAGAGGCGGTACTGGCTCTTGGGCAGCAGAAAAAATCAGTACAGCGACTAGGAACCATTCTGCTCACCATGGGGCTGGTCTCAAAGGCGAAACTCTCAAAGGAGCTGGCCGTTCATACCGTTGAGGTTATGAGAATCATTTCAGGATTGATAGATGGTGATTTCTCTTTTCATCCGCTTTCAAAGAGTGAAATAAATCCACCAATTTCAAAAAATATAAATTTTGATAAACTTTTTAAAGAATTCTTAAGCCAGGGTGAGGCTTTACTTTTTATAAACAAATCCATTGAAGCTGCCATCCACACAACAACTATCGATAATTTGTATGTGCTCCCTTC
>JAAEKY010000034.1 GCA_024227235.1 Desulfobacteraceae bacterium
CAATTCCTAAAACAATATTTCTGATCGTTTCCATATCCAACATAGACACTTTCCCATCAGCGTTTGCATCTGCGTAACATCTATATTGAGCATTTAAAACAAAATCTCTAACCGATGCCATATCTAACATCGATACTTTATCATCTTTATTCGCATTGCCACGCCGATAAACTTCTATATCACCAAATATTCCTGGATCATCAAGAACCGCACCTGCAGCTACCTTTACAAAATTGGCATAGCTTCCGGTTGTTTTTCCGAGACTAAGGCCAAGAGTAGGCGTAAATGGTATTGGTTCTGATGTTGCTTGCCTTGCAAATGATACCACAGCGATGAGCTGTCTTGAACCTTCAACACCTTCGGTTGGATTAGCCTGGTCAATCTTTCCGCCTACGATCACAACCTCACCAGGAGTAGTTGTATCTGGATCAGCGTTTGGTGTAGGCAAAGATGCTGCGCCAGATTCACCAAAATACCAGACATCTGTATTTTTAAATATTTTTCCTGGTTCTAAATCATCTAAATCTGCAACCGTAATCTTTGCAGGTGGAGGAGCAAGAGCGACTAATTCTGTGCCATGATCATATGTCAGTTTAATACCATAGCTGACTATAGGATCGCCAGGTGTTACATCAGCATAGATGTATATTACAAGATCATCTGCAGTATAAGCCCCTTCTGCATAAACAGTCACATCTGCTGAAACTGAAAAAGAGAATAGGAAGATTAGGCAAATGGTCCCTATAAATAATTGTGCACTTTTTTTAATCATAAACAACTCCTTATTTGGAAACAAGTTTCAAAAAACTACCTGTAATTAATTATTCCATTTTTACTTTAAAATTTTTTTGCCTTTTAATAATTGTTTTCTAATATTTCTTTCTAAACTATATAGCAATATCTATACCGTATTTTTAAATTAATTTATCCAATTTATAAATGATTTTTTTATTTTTTTGTTAACTACCTGATAACATGTCTATTTTTTTAAAATTTGCTTTTTAGAATCAAGAAAAAAAAATGGTCTTTTATAAAAAAAATCGAATTGCATGATATTTCATCCACCAAGACCCCAAATTTTATCCATTCATTATGTAATAATCTACCCAAATTGTGTAAACTTTTACCTAATTTTGTGAACTCTTTGTAATAGTTAACATGGGATTATCCAACCGGATGCCTCACAAGTTGCCATTAGTGGTCAGAAAATTTCATATAAAGGGTTCAAATGGCTTCAACCAAAAGGCCTTCTTTTAAAGAACTTTTTTCCATCCCTTTTAATACCTTGGCAAAACTTTTATTTTTTAAAACATTGGTAACTTCCAATGTCAGATCTGAGCCAATAGTTTTAAACTGCTGACCTTTTTTCACACCGACAGTCTGTCCGATATTCAGGCTTAGGATATCTCCATTTAACTCAAGAACCTTTCCCCTTAATGGATAAAGTTCATTCACTTTTTCAGTAAGTTGGATAGACAAATCACTGGCAAGAACGGACGCAGGGATTGTGCTCCCAAACCCTTTATTGATGGCTGCTGAAATTTGGCCTGTTTCAGTTTCTATCATTCTCATAGATACCTGCACCTGAGGGCCCGAATAAATCATCCGACCGGAAACAATCAATTTTGCAGCCAGGATTTTACCCAGGGACAACGAGGTATTTTGATCACTTAATTTTGATGTGCCTAATTTCAATTCCTGGACCAGTTTATCTAAAAGAGCGCGTTCCACTATCTTGATACGACCCTGCTGCAGTATTTGATCGGTCATACTGGAAGCAACAAGTCTTGGTCTGCCTTCCTGGAGGGCAAACCCTTGTGAATCAATATCCATTAGCCACAGGGTCAATGGCCTTGATGTCCAGTCATCATCCAGGGCTTTTGTAGAAGAGGCATTCATTGTTTCAAGCAACGCTTTGATTGTCTTGTCAATCCGGGCCTGTTTTTCCTGATCTGCTTCTATCTTTATTCTTTTTCTTGTTTCGTTTGAAATAGCACTGATGGCACGATCATCAGGTCCGGTTCCTTGCGCCTTTCCAAACATTTCCAGCGCAGTTGAAAAATTTCCCTGGCCTTCCAGCAAAAGGGCCTGCGATAAATATGCGTTTCTGCTGTCTGGTGCTTTCAAAGATGCCTTTTTATAGTATTCCAAGGCTTGATCCATATCCTCTTTGATGGAAAAGATCCTCCCCAGTCCCACATATGCCTGGGCTTTTTGTTGATCGGTACCTTTTTTTTGAGTCAGTACCTTCTGATAGGCTGCATTGGCATCCTCCAGTTTCCCATTGGAAAGAAAAACATTCCCCTGAATTAAGAATGCCAGGCCGCTTTGACTCGATTTTTTTGCCAGCAGTTCACTGGCGTGTAAGGCCTCTTGAAACTGACCATTTTGATACAATGTAATGGCATTTTTTTCATATGTCTCTATGGGTTCACGAAGAATACCCGGCCATCCCCATAGAACAATAGCGACGGCTACAAGAATACAGGCGACGGATACCGCCCAGATATGCTTTTTGCTTGAAGGTTCATTGGGCGTAAAATCAATAACCTCTTCTCTTGTTCTTGCTTCTTTGTCAAAATCAGGGGGCGGACTGATAGCTTCTTCAGGTGTATGCTGAATCGTTTCGAGTTGGTCCTGATAATTAAAGGTTGGATCACCATACAAGGCATAACTTGCCCATGCGATAACCCCTTCCCCATGTTCTTTAATCAGGTCCCGTCTGGACTGGCGCATGGCCTCTCCGATTGAACTTCCTGAAAACAGGTAGGTGTAAAATTTAATGGCAAACTGGCTGCTGGCTTCATCTGAAATCTCCCAGAATGTACCGACATAGTGTCTGACACCAGCCAGAAGAAATGCATTGGCCAATCCAAATATTTTATTACTGAAATACACATCAGGATGCCATTCTTCTGTCCTGGCAGACTGACATGCATTTGAAAATATCAGGCTGGGCATACTTGCTGTGCCCATCATCTTTGTGATGTGTTTGGCTTTAAGATTGGCCCCGGCAAACTGCCATCCACTGTCACCTGCATTTTCTTTATTGTAATCTGCATGCCCTGCAAAATGGACAATATCAAAATTTCGAAGTTTCGTTTTAACTGCTTCTGCTGTCACATTTCCTGAATCAAGAAAACTGTTGATTAAGTTCCCTTGTTTATCTACATAATCCCTTAACTGCAGGCCTTCTTCATATGCACCCTTTAAGTCGCCCACCGGATCTGCCAGGATCAACATTTTAAACGGTCTGGCAAGCGCCCTCATTTTTGCAACAGGAATGGATTGACGGGTTTTTACCAATCTTCCCATATTAAATCTAAGGCTGAGAAACTCCTGGCCATCATGCAGCAGTTCCCACGGGATGTGAACGAGCTGGTCATCTATTTTCAGGCTTAAATATTCTGCCTTGGTATGCTTGATCTTTTCCTTAACATTTAATGAAAACATTTCATCGTAAAGGGTTTGACCAATTCGCTTGAGCTGCTCCAGAATATCCTGGCCCACACGGTGACTTCTCCGGGTTTTATTTAAAATATCAACCATTTCCTCGCACTTGGATTTCACGCTATCCATTGAAACCTTAATTTCCTGGTAATGCCTTATCGTGGTTTCTTCACCCGGTATCTGTTCATTTGCGCTAAGTTTGAGATGATCCTTATCCCGGGATATTTCAATCTGAAGCAAGCCTTTGTCAGATTTTCCGTTCCTTAAAACTTCATGTCTGCCATTGGAGGTTTGATGATCAATATTTTCAGAAAAATCATTATCCTTCCATTTGATACTGTAAATGTCTAAAGGCGCTGCTTTTCCTTTCAGTTTCATGGTTTTTTTATATCGAATGAGTATTTCTTCATCTTTGCAGACTTCTTCATAGACATTCTTTGAGACAAATATTTGATCCGCCCCAGCCTGTGACTGAATACGGGCTGCGACATTGGCTACATCCCCTGTAAATCCCTGGAAGGTCGCTTTATCATCTACCAGGACCTTGCCCGAGTTGACCCCGATTTTAACTTTTATGGTTTCTTTTTCATCCCTTCCCTGATTGTACTCAAAAAGGGTTTTCTGAATGGCGATACAGCCCCTGATGGCATCCATCTGCGAGTCAAAAGATGCCATAACAGCATCGCCTACCATTTCGACGACCTTACCTTTATTCGCCTCTATTTGGGGCAGCACCAAATCATTATGTTTTAAGAGCATCACTCTGCCATTCACATCCCCCATGGTATCGATATAGTGTGTATACCCACAAATATCTGTCAGGATTATGGTCAGATCTCTTTTAAAATCCTTTTTAAGCACCTGATCCAGTCGATCTCGTTCTTTCAATAACGTATTGATATCACTTGGAGATGATTCTTGGCTTTTATTGTTTTTTTCCGTCATAACCGTTTTCCTTAATTTCAAAAAAGTAGGTTCCCATATGTTTGCCTTCTATAAACATGGATATATTATAATGATCAAACGGTACGCGTTCAAACAGCGCATACGCCTCCAGAAGATAGGAAGCGACTTCTCGGTTGCCTTTTTTCAGGGTAATCCTTACAGGCTTTAATGAATCAGGCGAGTTTAAAAGCCGCATTCGGATATGGGCCATGGAATCTTTCATTTTTTCTATTTCAATACTGGTATTAATTTTTCCAAAAGAGACTTTCAGGCTCACCAGCTCATCAGAGACCGCTATCTTGGTCCCCCTGACAGACGCAAATCCCCACCCCGCCCACGGCGTGATGCCCAAAAACTCGGATACCCTTTCACCAAGGTGTTTTGCAGCCCTTTTCAGGCGTATCATAAAAGGGCTGTGAGATGCAACGGAAAGTTGGGCTACCCTTTCTACAACAGATTCTGTAACACGATCCGGAACAGGTTCAAGTTCAAATCGATCCGGGTTCTTGGCAAGTCCCCTCATAATGGCCAGTTGGGTTAAACACAAATCACAATCGGCTATATGCTTTTGTATTTCCTTCCTGTTTTTCTCAGGAAGACGCCGCTCAAAATAATCAACCAGTTTTTCCTCATCAGGGCATGTCATTTGCATTTTTAACTCCTGTCTCTTTTTTTTGTAAAACTGCCTTTTAACTTAATAGACGGCATATCATCTGTTTTCTTACAAAAAAAATCGCAGCTTTCATATATCATGTCTATCTTCCACATATGTTTTAAGTTTTTGAATGGCACGATGTTTCACCGTATAAGCGTTGTCCACTGTCAGGTGCATTATTCCGGCAGCTTCAGCTATAGACAAACTTTTCCCAATATGTAAATTTAAAAACATCCTGTCCCGGTCAGGCAGGCTGGCCATAGCTTTCTTAAGGATCTTTAATTGTTCATTACTTTCAAGCCGGGCAAGGGGTGTATTTCCGTTAACCTTGATCTCAGGCAGATCCTCAAGGGAGATCTGGGCTTTCCTTGATGAAAGGGAATCAATATTTTTTAATCTTAAATGATCCAGAACAATTCTTACCGCGATCATTCTGATCCAGGAGGGAATGCTGCAGCCATTCTTTCCCTGATACTGCCTTAATTTCCTGTAGTCATTTTCAAATAATCTTAGGAAAACTGTATTGTGTAAATCTTCTAAATCATCTTTAGAAAAAGAAACATTTCTGGCTAAAAGGGTATATTGGATAGATTTATATACAAGGCCAGAATACGCTCTAACAAACAATTCTCCTGCTGTTTTACTACCGGAAAACAATTTTTTTAATAATTGGAGGCCGTCCGAATTTGATTTTTTCACTCTGTTATCACTCTGTCCATGGGTTTAATATCAACATCAACATTATCTATCAACTCTGCTATGGATGATTCTGCATACACCATTGTTATCCTGGCCCTTGAAATAATCTGATTATCCATGCCAATGACCTTACCTGTTTTCGGATGTTTGATTGGCACCTGCCTGCACACGACAAGGGTTCGACCGGGTTTTACCATAGTCTGATCCAGGGTTGTCCGTATTTTTGTTCCGGTTCTTTCAATTACATGCCCATCTGTCAAGGGAAAATCATTGTGAAATTTTAATGCCATGGCCGTTGCCATATGGCTCAGCCCTGCCGGATCATTGCTTTTGCCGGATATGGTTTGTGTACTGAGGACTTCTGAAGTTTCAGTGTCAACAAGGCGCGCCACGATTTCAAGGCGGGGTTGTCCGTGTATAATTGCCCCTGTAATTGCTGCCTGGGCCGTGGCAAGCTTTCCCAATCGGGATACTGTTTTTTTATTAAACAACCGGGTTTGGCTGATGATTTGTTCTCTTAATATCTCATCGATAACCCCTCTTTCGATCATCCTGAACCTGTTTTCAGCCATTAGGGCGTTCACCAGTTTATCTTCAAACTCAGCCCCTTTTTTACGATTAGCCCCTTTTCTTTCAAAGGGCAGGACCACGAGCCTTAAGCGTTCAGACACCTGGATGCTGCTCTGTTTTTTACACACAATTACAAGTGTTTTTTTTGTTTCATTCCCAGCGTTGTCCCTGGCAATAACAGCAACAAAATTTTCTCCGGGTTTCAGCTTTACTATTTCACTGATAAAGGCATGGGACCCTTTTGGCCGATCCAGCAATGTGTCATTTATAATCACGGATGCTAATTTTTTATTATCTGCCACCTCTGCTTCCAATAAAAATTTATCCATGAACACGATCAATGAATCGTTATCATTTTTCAGTTTGATCACCGGCGCTTGTTTATCTTTAGAAAAAAAAATACCTGCGGGACAAGTACTGAAAAATACAAAAAGAAGCGCCGCTATCAGGCCGCCTGCTTTTATATGATAATTTACTGCCAAAGATTGCTCCTACTTTGTGATAACCCGATCCATATCATTTATTTCATTGCCACGTGTGTCATTAATTTTGGCCTTTGACATCTGGTCCATGACCTGGGTAACACG
>JAAEKY010000035.1 GCA_024227235.1 Desulfobacteraceae bacterium
GCGAAACAAAGTTTCAGCCGTAGTCAAAGGTGAATTTACCACCCCACTCCTCGGGCCGTTGAACAAACCAATACACATGAACAAGTCAGTGATCTAAACATTCTGTTACTATGAAAAATAAATTTTATATCATATTAATTGTTTTATCGATTTCATTACTATGCGGATGCCAAAGTCTCTGGTATGTATTTTTAAACACCGTTGTGGATATCGCACCGGATCGGTTTGCCTTTGAAGAAAAGAATCAAAAAGTTTCCATTCCTGTTTTTACTTCGCAGCCGTTAACAATATCAAATAATGAAACAAAATATTTGATCATTTTGATTCATGGGGCAGGCCTTAATGCTGGTAAATCATTTGTTACCGGAGAACTATTTGCTGAATCTTTGGGTCTAAGCAAAAAACAATCTATAATTGTTGCCCCACAGTTTCTTGAAGGAGTTGATCCAGATGAAAATGACATACTTGTTTGGAGCAGAACATGGAGGAGCGGTGGATGGTCACTGGGTTTGAAGCAAAACAAGAAATTGCCTGAAATCAACAGCTATGATGTTCTGGACAGGTTGTTAGATTCAGCTTTGAAGACGCATCCGAACATTCACAGTATAATCCTTTTAGGGCATTCAGCCGGAGGACAGTATGTTTTAAGATATGCCGCTGGAAACAATCTTCATGAATTATTTGAAAAACGAGGGGTATCAATAAAATATGTTGTCGCCAATCCTTCCAGCTATCTTTACCTTGATAGAACGCGTTATCAATTTGGCCTTGATGGAACTGTGCAAAAGATTGTAAAGGAGAAATTAGAAGGTTGCCCGAGGTACAACAATTACAAATACGGTCTGGACAATCTTTTCGGTTATTCTGAAACATTATCCAGTAAAATCATACGGAAAAGACTCTTAAATCGGCCAATTCTATTTTTACTTGGCACCGCGGATACGAAACAGGGATGGAGTTTAGACAAATCTTGTGAAGTTGAAGTTCAAGGGAATAATAGGTATGAACGGGGACAGTTGTATAAGTACCATCTGAATGGTTATTTGCCTGAGGAAAGAAAATTCAATCATATTTGGATTGAAATTCCGGATGTTGGCCATAATGCCAGAGATATGTATTTACATCCATATTTTATAAAAAGAATGATTGAAAATTTATCGGATAACGGGGTGTAATCATGCACTTGGTTTTTTCTGAATAAAACAAAGAAAACTCAACAAATAACATGCTGCGGATGAAACCGCAGATGTTCGGCGTTGTACTTCTGGTAAACTATCAAAAAGGAAACAATTAAAACCATTTCAAGGAATGAATTGAACAAATGGAGTTTGTAATATTTTTTAGTTTTGCGATGGTAGTATTCTTTAATTTTTTTCTGCACTATCGCCTTCAGAAAACTTTAAAGACAAAATTTCCTGAAGTATGGTTGAGATTAGGACAGCCGGATCAATTTTCTCCATCCCAAGATGTGATTTTCAAACAATCAATACTGAGAAATTATATTAAGGAAAAAGACTATCTGGCTTTAAATGATCCAGAATTTTCAAAACAATGTGATTTTTTAAGGCTTTTTAACAAAATTTCAGTCGTCTTGTTAATCGCATATTTTGTTTCAATATACCTCTTGGTAATTAATTAAAACGTACATAACCAATCTCTGGAGTTGCCCTGGGGCCACGGGGCGGGTCTAAAAACTTCAGTTTCAATCAAAATTTTATTAGATTTGAGTTTGTCGGCAATAAGCCCCAGGCACCTCAGTTCAAACGTTACGGCGGCTGTGCCGCATTAACATATGATTTAAAAACACTTGCTTTATGAATCACAAGAGCTTATATTATGAGCCATAAAATAATAATTTATAAATCACGGCTTTGACCATGAAAACAAAAAAGTGGAACTGGCAGCA
>JAAEKY010000036.1 GCA_024227235.1 Desulfobacteraceae bacterium
AATGTCCAAGCAGGTAACTGTAATGTGCTCTTTTTTATTGCCTTTAAAGCAAAATCCAGGCTCGGTCTTGACGATTGCGTCTTCAAATTTTTTAATTATCCGGATCTCAAAATTGTGCAAACTGCGATGGCTCGATTCGAGATGAACCTTGTGCTTTGGCGATTGCCTACCGGTGAAATCAGCTTCCATATAGAAGCCATCGGGCAGCGAATATTTAATGTTTAATTCGTGGATCGGTCGTTTTAGGTTCAAAAACCCTCTGGCTCGATCCGGACGCAATCTGACGCGTTTTTTTGGAAACGGCCTATCCAATAAAAACCGGGTGAACAGATCCAGCGCATTGCGGCTGGTTTCTGAAAAATAAAATTCCAACACAAACATATACCGGGATCCGGTATCATAGAATTCGATCACCTGAGGTTTACACCATTTGCCGTTTTGATCCCTGATTTTGATGTACTGAAATTTGCAGCCGTCAACCTGTACCAGATCAAAAACTTTTTCAGGGTTGAAAAAACCCTTAGCCGTATGAGGTTGATCAAAATCGGGTTTTTGCAAATACAGACTCAGATTTTGCTGGGCAACCAGACGACGCAAGGCATGGATGGAGATGTCTTTTTGAAATTCTTCTTGCAAAAATTTATGAAAAATAGTGATGGCACGCGCTTTTCGGGTGATGTAGATAAAGCGTGGATCATCGGCATCACAGGAAGCTTTGACCATTTGGATAAAGCGATTTTTTATATCAGGGCTCAGTGCGCGTGATCGGCCACTGCATTTGCGCCCCTCCATGATGCCGTCAGCTGCCAGCCACAGTGGTTTGGGGATGATCCCTGTTTTTTTATATTGATCGATATAGTATTTTTTGGCTCGGCGTTTAGCAGAGCCGGTTTTATGCATGATTTTTTTATGCAGCAGGATCATAAATTGATCATCTAAACAAAGCTTTGAGATATCTTCGTGCATTTAAGCTACCCCCATTGTATTTTTTCTTTCATCACGTTGTTCCAGTACAAAGCGGTTTTTTGGGAGGTGGATTTCCATCCGTCATTTTGAGCGATGCTGATTTGTGACAACATTTCTTTGACAACTTGCTGATAATCGTTGCTGATGAGCTCGATAAAGGGTGCTTTGGTTTTTTGCTCACCCAAATGCGCAGATACAAACTTTTTGATATTGCGCGCGCTAAGCGCTTTTTGTGTTTTTAAAAATTCGCGCCAAAGCCTTCTTTGACTAAATGCATCCAGCTTGGTAAGGGGCCGCGCCTGGGCTTCGTTTTTGGGAAATATCTCCCCAATTGGGGAAAGATTATCGATGACACAAAACGCGTCAATCAGCCGGTAAGCATGAGAGCGGCCCATATCCCATCGCAGCCTCAGATAGCTTTCAAAGCTTTTAAAAGACAGCTTATGATAATGGCGCGCATCGCGGATCTCCTTGAGTGCTTTTCCAACCGAATAAAAATCCTGTCGATATTTTTTAATCACTGCTTCCAGATGCGCCAGGCGCTGCTCGGAGCGATCAAATTCAGTGGTCATGTCTTGATCAGCTTTCAGTGGGTCGACTGAGAAAATGTTTTTTTAAAAACTCAACGGTTCCAATAAAGTCGTAGGCGGTGGCCGCCATGACTAAGTCAATCGGATTGAAATTTTTTTGACACTCGAAACAGCGGCCTAAATTGGTTGTGGAGTTTGTGGCGGTATGAAACCGATCACACAATGGACAGCGGAACCTGCGTAGATTTTTACCCTGGCGGATGTCGATCATCAACCGGTCGATAACCTGATCAATGCTGATTCGATTTCGGAGCTTTGAAAGAAAATCATCTGTGTATGAACCCATACTAGTGCCTCCTTATG
>JAAEKY010000037.1 GCA_024227235.1 Desulfobacteraceae bacterium
ATTACGACCTCTCCTGGAATTTTTATCTTTAACATTAAATTTACCAAAACCACTTAACAAGAGATCAGACCCATCTATAAGCGAATTTTTGGAAAGGCTTAAAAAGGCCTCAACTGATTCAGTGGCCTGTGCCTTCGTTAAAGAATCGTGATTTTTATATACCTGCTGAACCAAATCAGCCTTTGTTAATGTCATGTGTCAATCCCCCTTTGTTGTCGTTAATATTAGTAAATATCTTATCATATGATATACTTTACGATGATAATGTCAATTTTTAATGAAAAAAATATAAAATTTTCTTCATAATATCCAAATTTTAACAAGGTCTTGCGATCTTTAGGTGTTGAAGAACATCTTAGGTTTTTCTTCAATGTGCTGTAATCATAGTATAAAAACAGCACCAAGGGGTGAGCGTGGTGCACACTCTTCTCTAAGATATTCAATACCCACCTGGTCTTGCAGTGAGTTCATCCCTTATACAACCGAGGCAATTTTGAATATTGGCAAATACATGGAGACAACGAGTCCTCCAATCATACCACCTAGAAACACCATCATGAAAGGTTCTATCATTGCAGTAAGGTTTGAAACTGCCTGATCAACCTCTTCATCATAAAAATCTGCAATTTTTTCCAGCATTGCATCAAGAGCACCAACGGATTCCCCGACATTAATCATCTGAACTACCATATTGGGAAACACATTACTGTCTTCGAGAGGTTCTGCAATAGGCCGCCCTTCAGCAATAGAGTCAGAAACCCTAAATACTGCGCGTTCGATGATCTTGTTCCCAGCAGTTTTGGCCACAACCTGAAGGGCCTCAAGGATTGGTACACCACTTTGAAGC
>JAAEKY010000038.1 GCA_024227235.1 Desulfobacteraceae bacterium
ACATAAGATATCAATAAGTTTGGTTTGATTCTGTCTCTAATCAAAGTGTTAAAAAAACGAAGGTTTTCTTTACACCACGTTTGCTTTCACTGGCTCATTGTTCTGAGCCAGCGAGCTGGCGTACGAAAAGCTGTGGGGCGGCATAGTCCTCGCCGTCCCTACCAGCGACAGGTTCGATTTTTTAGTTTGACCAGGGATTCAGCAGTTTCACACCACTTTGTTCCATATCAGTCACGTTTCGTGTGACAACTGTTAGGTTATGGGTTATGCCAGTAGCAGCAATGAGAGAGTCAATGACTGGTATTGGTTTCCCTTTTTTCTCTGCGATACACTGAATCTTCCCCCATATGACTGAAACACGCATATCTATTCCGATAATTCGGTTTTGAAACCTATTTTTTAACTCGTCCTCAACCCAAATTCGTAAGTCATCTTTTTTCTTCGATTCTGGCAGTTTTTCGATTCCTTTATGTAATTCCCCAAAAGTTAGTACAGAAAGATAAAAACTTGAATCATTTTCACTTGATACCCAATCAACGACTTTTTTATTTGGTTCTGATTTTGCCAGTTCTGATATCAAACAGGTGTCAAGAAGATAATTCATAATTCAATATCCCTGGCAATGCTTTTATCACGTTCAATGATAATTGTAGTCTCTGATAAGGGAGAAGCTTGAATAAATTGAAACAGGTTGGATTTTGGTTTAACAATACTTTGATACTCTTCCATCGAAAGAACAACAACGGATTCTTTTCCATGTTTGGTAACGAATTGAGGACCTTCATATTGTGCTTTTTCAACAAGCTTGCTGAATTTATTTTTTGCCTCTTGTAGTTGCCATGTACGCCCCATATAAACCTCCTTAAACATAATCAGGCTAGACTGTCTAGATCTTAATGGTTTTTGGGCAAATTGTCAATTATAAAAATTATCTATAAGTTCGGCATGCTATGAAGCGAACGCTGCCGGTCACCTATGCCAAAGGCTCCCACCAAATATCTAAAAGCCAACAACCGTCAAAAAAATAAATTTTACCTAAGTGCCCCGGTTTTTGGCATTAGGTGTACTGGCATATATACCAAAATCCTACCTTATTGTGATATATCCATCCGCATCCCATATATTTATGAACTTTTATCATGGGTAACGCATTTCTCAGCGGCGAGTGAAACGAGTCCGCTGAAGAAAAATGTTGGGTTTTGTCGCTATATTTTAATCAACCTCTCTAGGTTCTGTAAGCAGTTTAATGCCCTGAATAACCTGGAAGAT
>JAAEKY010000039.1 GCA_024227235.1 Desulfobacteraceae bacterium
CAAATAAAGGTATAACTCATATCGTTTTGAATTATAATTAATACTCATGGAAAAGGAGAAAATAATGGCTGAAAAAGTATTGCTCGTCGATGATGAAAAAGATTTTTTAGAGATTATGTCGGAACGTATGCAAGCCCGGGGCATTGAAGTGATCACTTCGGATTCGGCGCTCGAAGCGCTCAATATGATTGAAAAGGAATCCTATGACGCAATTATTCTCGATTTTATGATGCCGGAAATGGACGGCCTCGAAACCCTGAAAGCGATTAAAGAAAAAAGACCCGAGCTCCAGATTATTTTGCTGACCGGCCATGCTACCGTGGAGAAGGGCGTTGAAGCCATGAAACTCGGTGCTATGGATTTTGTAGAAAAACCAGCCGATTTGGAAGCCCTCAGTGAGAAAATAAAAAAGGCCAAAGCCGAAAAGATGTTGATTGTGGAGAAAAAAAGCAAGGAAAAGGTTGATGATATTTTAAAACACTTTGGTTTTTAAATGGGACTTGGGGCTCGCTAAAATGTAAACTTATCTCCATCGTTGCAAAAGTCGGAGGGCTCCAAAGTCAAGGCGTCGATGGCGAAGCTGTAGTCATTTACCGCGAGCCATTGACAACGCAGGATTTGGAGTCCTCCGGCTTTCCCGTAGCGGCTGTATTGATCGTCAATACAAATTTATGAAAAATTCGGGTCATAAGCCTGATTGTTCTTTAACATGCAGTTAATCACCGTTATCAGTTTTCGCATGCAAGCGGTAAGAGCAA
>JAAEKY010000040.1 GCA_024227235.1 Desulfobacteraceae bacterium
AAACAGGATAATGAATAAACATTTATTCTCAATCAAAATTTTTTGTATTGTATTATTCCTTGGTTTTTTTGTAGGAAAGCTGCCTGCAAACAGTCAAGAAAAATTGACGGGTCATCAGATTGCCCGACAAGTATTTGACAGAAATCGAGGGGATAACTCCATTTCAACCGCTGCCATGGTCTTGGTGAACAAGAAAGGAAAAAAAAGATCCAGAACCTTTACAAATAGCAGAATACTTAAAAATGGATTAGAAAAACAAATCATTCGATTTACCTCTCCTGCAGATATTGATGGAACAGGCTTCCTCACCATAGAAAAGAAGGGATATGAAACAGATCAATTTCTTTATTTACCGGCTTTAAGACGAACAAGAAGAATTGTATCCTCACAAAAATCTCATCGTTTTGTTAACACTGACTTCACATATGAAGATATGGAAAGGCATCCGGTTGATAATTATTTATATAGCCTTAAAGGAGAAAAAATAGTCGGGAATCTTGAATGCTATCAGCTTGTAACCCACCCTAAAGAAAACGTCATCTCACAGTATTCAAAAATAAAAAGCCTGATTACAAAAAAGTCATTTGTACCAATTTTTGTTGAATATTTTGACCAAAAAGGAAAGCATTCTAAAACATATAAGACACTTAAGCTTGAATTAAAGCAAAACATCTGGACTGAATCTTTTGTCATGATGGAGGATTTAATTAAGAACCACAAAACCTATATCAAAATTCAACACATTGAATATAATACTGATATTCATCCTGAACAATTTTTTAGATCTGCACTTGAAAATTATTAAATAAGAATTCTTCTTGTCTGTTAACACGATGGCATCATTGTTGCTTATATCCTATGGTTAGATTATTAGGAAACCAAAAGATGAAAACAAGTTTTAGAATTAAATATTATGCAACTTATCTATGTATTGTATGGTTAATATTCATTTTCCATGCACCTCAAATTTATGCACTCCCCTCAAATAAAATTCTGAAAACCTCTTTTCATAAAACGGATATAAAAGAATCCATTGAAATTCAAACAGCAAAACCGCCTCAATTCGAGGTTTTTAAACTTGATACCCCAAATAGAATCGTATTCACAATAGAAAATTCATATTTTCCAAAAATCCATCAAGTTGAAAATATTTTTGGCCAGAAAGCAAACCGTTTTCGAATTTCACAAAACACAAAGACCCAAACTCGATTGGTAATCGATTTAATTGAAGACACAAAGTATCAAACGAAAATATCAGAATTGCCTAATGGCAATTATCTACTGCGAATAAACATCCCAAAAGATGTTATGCCTTTGGTAAAAAAAAGCAGCACGATACACCCTATACTTGTGGCACAATTAGAACCCAGCAGGCCTTTCAAGACAGTTTCTCCCGAATATCTAAAAGAAAATGAATTGATTCAACCCATTAAAATGCCCCCCTCCCTCGCTCCAACAACTGATCTACAAAACCCGCCAGTTGAAGTTAAACAGCAAAAGAATCAAACTATTGTGATGATGGATGATTCAGAGATGGAAAGCTCTATCTTTGATGAAGATGATGAATTCGAAAATAATGAGGAGTTAAATTTTTCCGGATCCATTCAGCTAAGAGCGTCTATAGACACAGAACAAGACAAATCAAATGAAAACAAAACAAGTTTAAAAAACAGAACCATTGCTAAATTTAATTATAAAAACAAATTGGTTGTATCTGGAATTTCAGATTACATGTTCTTTGGCAACCAAAATGAAACAGATGATTATACTATTGATTTTTATGAAACCTATATTCGGTACAATTCGAGTTCATTTGATATCTCTATAGGCAAACAGATAAAAAGATGGGGAAAAACAGACCAAATCAGTCCAGTTGATACATTAAATCCTGAAAATATCACTGAATTCATTATTCCTGACTATAATGAAAGAAAAATGCCCGTTTGGATGGTTGATGTTGTATACAAGAAAAAGGACTTTTTTATTGAAGGTATTGTTATTCCATTTTTTGAACCTTCGAAATTTAATTATTTTGGAACTGATTGGTCCATCTTTTCTCATTTAAAAGACGATATTGAAGATTCATCCCTTACTTCTGTTCAAAAAGCCTATTTCGATTCCATCAGTGTGAATGAAAAAGATCCATCAAGTAATATAGACAACATGGAATATGCATTAAGGATAGGTGGAACAATAGAACAAATGGATTTTGGTTTTACCTATCATTATGCATTTGAGGATTTACCCAATTTTCAAAGCTTTCCGGTTAAAAATTTGTCAATAGATAATCCCAATTCAATTCAAGATCTTATCTCAAACCTAGGAAGCTTGACTCTAACCAATGAAAAAATTGAAACAACATATTTGAGAACCAATATTTTTGGTTTTGAATTTGAGAGCACATTAAATATTTTTGGTATTAGGGGTGAAGCGGCTTATAAAAATAATGAATCTTTTTTAACCCGTTCATTTACGTCGATTCGGAATCCAACACTTTTCTGGGTGATCGGAGCGGACTACACAAGCTCAAATAATTGGTATTTCAACCTTCAATTTGCCCATCAGCATATTTGGGATTATGATTCATCAATATTGTTTTTTGATAAAAATAACTATTCTGTTATTGGTGAAATTAATAAAGATATTTTTTCAGACTGGTTAAATGCATCTCTTCAATACACTGTGATGCTAAACGACAATTCATATTATTTGTCTCCTAGACTGATTTATACCTATTTTAAAAACACTGAGGTTATATTGGGTCTGAATTTCTTTGAAGGCTCTGAAAACAGCATATTGGGTCGATATAACCAAAATGATCAGGTCTTTATAGACTTAGCCTATCGTTTCTAATTCTCAATTAAATCATTAACTCATATTGTCAATTTATATTTAATTCGTATGCTTGACTTGTGCCCGCGAAATATATTATTATAAGTCCATTCTAATTCGAATCTAACCTTTGAAAACAATTTTAAGTTTTCACAAACTGGTACTGCCGTTTGTTTTATAACTTTTTCTTTTATCTGCTAAATTGGGAGGTATCGATATGAGTGATTTTTTAAGAAATCTTAGAAGCTCTAATAAAAAAGAGTCATCTAATCCACGAAGAAACCTTACGGGTCACTATTATCCTCAAAAAGATCGCAGGCGAACCCCTGATAGACGGTCTAGTTTCTCTGAGAATCTGGAGTCTCTCTGGGTAACTTTAGGTGATATATTACCACAAATTGTTGATAATTCGTCAACGTTGACTCACAGCCTTAAAAAAATGCTTGAAGAAAACGACCTGCTTAACGAAGCCAAAATTCGCCAGCATAATTCAATATCTAATTTTTTTGACAATCTAAATAAAGTTTTTTGTGATGATTTTTTAGCACAGCCCCCAAACGAAAAAATAAAAGCCACTGCAAGCTATGCATCAGGGACGCATTATACCAAAGATGACATTCTCACAATTATCACAACCATGAGAAATAAAGGAATAACATTTGCGATCATTGCCGATTATTTAAAAGAAAAAGGTATACCAACCTTTTCCGGTAGAGGCGAATGGCATGCACAGACGGTTCACAGGCTGTGCAAATAAATATTCTTACTTTTTTAATCCTCTTCCAATTATTTCAAATGCTGTTTTCAGGGTGGGTTTAACAAAAACTTTTTGATCATTTAAAAGTTTTTTGGAATCAACCCATAGAACAATACCCGCATAGGATGCCCATAGAACATCAGCCAGTGCTACAGGGTGTTCATCAATAAAAATACCCTCCTCAATCCCTTGTTTTACAACATCAATAATAGCACCATGCGCAGTAGCTGAATGAATTTTTATCTGTTGCAAGACTTCATCAGAAAGGTTCTTAAGTGTTTCGCCTGACTGAAGATGGAACAGGTTTATCAATATGTTTGAGTCATAGTCATATACATCAATAAACACATCTTTAAATCGTCCAATTTTATCTTCCACGGAAATATCCTCAGCCACTACTTTTTGAGTTTCATCTGATAGATATTTCAGTATCTCAATAGAAAGAGATGTATGTAGTTCTTCTTTATTCTTAAAATATAAATATAAAGTTCCTGGACTTAATTCTGCTGCTGAGGCAATTTCTTCCATCGTCGCAGTATTAAACCCCTTATTTGAAAAAACTTTTCGGGCAGCACTAAGTATTTCTAATTTTCTTTGTTCTTTTTCTCTTTGTTTCCGTTCAACAATACCCATAATATCCCCATCATTTTTTGAATGCAATTCATAAACTGATCGCCGAGAAATTATTACAGGAAAACCAATAAAATCGCAAGAAAAAATTTTAAAAATAATAGAATCCAATCATATTTGCGATTGAATATTCCAAATCTCGCTAGCGTATTGTTTAATGGTTCTATCGCTTGAAAACATACCGGTTCTTGCCGTATTTAAAAGCGATTTAGCAGCCCAGACATTTGTTTGTTTAAAATCATTACCAATCCTTTTTTGTGCATCGACATAGGATGAAAAATCTGCAAAATGTAAATAAAAATCTCCTTGATCTACCAAAGTCTTATATATATGTTTAAATAATCCCGGCTCTTTTTTACAAAACAAATCTGACTGTATAGCATCCATCACCCGTTTTAACCGTTTGTCTTTTTCAAGATATTCTTTAGAGTTGTACACATGCCTTATCTGTTCTACTTCATTCACTTTAAGACCAAAAATATAAATATTTTCCTTACCCACTTGTTCATATATCTCAATATTCGCCCCATCAAGGGTTCCAATAGTCACAGCGCCATTCATTGCAAATTTCATATTTCCTGTTCCAGAGGCTTCCATACCAGCAGTCGAGATCTGCTCACTTACATCTGCTGCCGGAATGATTTTTTCTGCAAGAGAAACTCTGTAATCCGGTAAAAAAATTACTTTTAGCACTTTGTTTACCTCAGGGTCCTTATTGACCACCAAAGCAATTGAATGGATAAGTTTAATGATCAATTTAGCGGTATGATAGCCAGGCGCTGCTTTCCCTGCAAAAATAAACGTTCGTGGATATCCGATATCTACCTTATCTTCTTTTATTAGAAAATACATGTGAACAATATTTAATAAATTGAGGAGTTGGCGTTTATATTCATGTATTCTTTTTGCGTGAATATCAAATATTGAAGTATAATCAACGTCTTCGAACACCTTTTCTTTAATAATTTTAACCAGTCTTTTTTTATTATCTTTTTTAATTTGCATAAACTGGTCTAAAAAGGATGAGTCATCCACAAAAGCCTCAAGCTCTTTTAGTCTTTCCAAATCAGATATCCACCGGTCTCCAATGGCATCACAAATAAGATTACTCAGACCTGGGTTGCATGAAACCATCCATCTTCTGGGTGTTACCCCATTGGTTTTATTATTAAATTTATCCGGGTACAAAGAATAAAATTCCGGGACCAGTTGTGTTTTAACCAATTCAGAATGAACCTTGGCCACACCATTAACTGAATGGCTGCCAATAATTGCAAGGTTCGCCATTCTAACCTTTTTGGGTTCTCCTTCCTGAATAATTGATAACTTTGAAATTAAAGGTGCGCTATTTTCTTTGTATTTCTTTTTCAACTTATCAATAAACCGTTGATTTATTTCATAAATTATCTGTAAATGTCTTGGTATAACACGTTCTACAATTGACAATGGCCATGTTTCAAGCGCTTCTGGTAATAAAGTATGATTGGTATATCCAAGTGTTTGTGTTGTGATACGCCATGCTTTTTCCCATTCGATTGAATTTTCATCAATCAAGACTCTCATTAGTTCTACAACAGTCAAAGCAGGATGGGTATCATTAAGCTGAATCGCGACTTTTTCATGCAATTGATCTAAACGGGTATGGTCTTTTTCATAAATTCGAATAATATCCCGAACAGAACACGCAACCAAAAAATATTCTTGAACCAGTCTCAATTCCTTACCTATTCTTTTTGAATCTGAGGGATATAGAATTTTCGAAACCGTCTCAGATTTAATTTTTGCATCTACCGCCTTAAAATAATCTCCATCGTTAAAAATCTGCATATCAAAATCATTTGATGCCCAGGCTGAAAATAATCGTAATCGATTTACAGTACGCCCGCCATATCCTGTAATAAGGACATCATGAGGCCTGCCGATAATCAATTTCCAGTCCGCCCACATAGGATTATACTCCCCATTTCTGTCTTTGGTATCCTCAATTTTACCATAAATAGGGATCATACACTTATTTCCAGATCGCCTAATGAGCCATGGAGAAGACCGGTTTGGCCAATAGTCGGGTCTTTCCTTCTGATACCCGTTTACGATTATTTGTTTAAAAAGACCGTAATCGTAGTTGATACCGTATCCGAATCCCGGCATATTAAGACTGGCCATGGAATCTAAAAAACATGCTGCCAGCCTTCCTAAACCACCATTTCCCAAGGCTGGATGGCGCTCTTCATCGACAAGCTCTTCCAGATCAATCCCATATTTTTTTAAAAACATTCCACATTGATCGTATATTCCTAAGTTGATTAAATTATTGGATAACAATCTGCCGATCAAAAACTCCATAGACAAATAATAAAGCCGTTTTGAATCATTATCCTTGTATCGCTGATTCGTTTCAAAACTGATATCCATTATATATTTACCAACAGCAGAAGACACAGCATTCATAAGATCAAGCTTAGTGGCTTCTTCAATTTTTTTACCCAGGACATATCTAATATGGTGATGAAATGAAACTTCAAACCCTGTAAAATCAAAATAAGACATGATTACCTCCCTGTCTTTGGCTTTTCGTATGAAACAAGTGATACAATAGGGTCAATATAGTTTTTTATGAAAATTCAAGTGATTAATTAAAATATAATTTATATCATTTTTTTAAAAAATTCAAAACTTTTAATGATTTTTACCGTATATTCATGCTAATATAGTGTCAATATTTTAATAAATTCTGGAGATACAACGAATGCCAAAAACAAGTTATTGGGCTGACAACTATGTCCAAAAACGAACAAGTGCGAAAAAGGCATTGCTACATATACAGCCGGGTCAAAGGGTATTTATCGGCTCATCATGCGGCGAGCCCCAACATTTAGTCAATACATTGTCAGATATCTCTTCACGGTTTACTGATATAGAAATTATACGGTTATTGAGTATTGAAAACGGGCCTTTAACAATGATTGCCAACCAACCTCATTCTCAACAATTTAATATCCGTTCCTTTTATCTTGGATCAGCATCTGCAAAAAGATTACGCAAAAACAGGCGATTTACAACCCCAATTAACCTTTCTCAGATACCCCAATTGTTCAAATCAGGAATGATGCCCATAAATGCAGCATTAATTCAAGCATCGCCACCAGATGATTTTGGATGGATGAGCCTTGGGGTCTCTGTGGATATAACACTTTCAGCGTGTCAATCCGCTGACATTGTTATTTGCCAGATCAATCCTAAAATGCCCAGAGTGCTTGGCAGAAGTTTTATTCATGTCAATGATGTGGATCACATTGTTGAGCATGAAGAAGAACTTTTAACGATTCAACCACTGCCTGAAACTGAAATTGCCAACAATATTGCCAAACACATATCAAGGTTGATTGATGACGGGTCTACTCTGCAGACAGGTCTGGGCTTAACAAATGAAGCCACAATGCTGTGTTTCTCTGAAAAAAATGATATTGGCGTTCATTCTCAATTTTTATCTGATGGATTAATGCATCTTTTTTCCATAGGCGTTATTACCAACAAAAATAAAGGCTTTAATGATGGAAAACTTGTGGCGGGTAGCGCAGTGGGGAGCAAACTTTTATATGAATTTATTGATGATAACCCCTCAATTGAATTTCAACCCTCTGATTACATAAATAATCCTTCTATTATTGCTAGAAATAATTCCATGGTTTCCATTAATGCAATTATGGGAATCGACTTGACAGGACAGGTTGCAGCAGATGTCCTGCCCTTTAATAATTATACAGGTATCAACGGGCTTGTTGATTTTACAAGAGGCGCTGCTATGTCAAAAGGCGGTAAATCTATCCTCATGCTGACATCAACAGCGGATCAAGGCAGAAAAAGTCGAATTGTCCCCAATTTATCAGATATATCTGTTGTTGTACCCCGAGGGGATGTTCATTATGTTGCAACAGAATATGGTGTAGTGAATCTTTTTGGAAAAACCCTTCAGGAACGTTCCATGGCCCTTATCAGTATTGCACACCCTGATTTTAGAGATGAACTTTTTTCAAAAGCAAAAGAATTGGATTTAATTGGCAGCAACAGAAGATTTAAACAGGCAATAAAAGGAGTCTATCCATTAAAAATTGAAGAAACTATTACAATAAACAGCATACCCATCATGTTCCGGCCTGCCAAACCTAGTGATGAAAGAAGTATTCAAGAACACTATTATACTATGAAGCGAGGGGATATTGTTTCTCGATTTTTTCATGAAAAAAGGAGTTTTGCCCATGATCAAATAGATGCAACCATTGAAATTGATTATATCAATGACTTGACTATTATTGCCACAATTGGTGAACTTGGCTTTGAAAAAATCATTGCTGTGGGTGAATACTATAAAAACCCTATTATCAATATGGCAGAGATTGCATTTTCTGTTTCAAAAGAATTTCAAGGCATGGGAATTGCTCAAGTACTTCAAAAAAAATTGGCGCGCGCAGCATTGGATAATGGTATAAAGGGGCTCGTTGCTCATACCTCTCCAGAAAACAAAGGAATGAAAAAATTATTTCATAAATTGCCCTATAAGATCAAATCTGAAAGAGATGATGATATGATAATTATGAACTGCTTTTTCTCTAAACCAAAAGAAGAGAGTACAAAATAAAAAGAATAGCCCCTATCGTTTTAAAAGCAATGCGACTGATTCAATGTGATAGGTATGAGGAAACATATCTACCGGTTGAATTTCTTTAATATCATATGTTGGATAAAGCATTTCAAGGTCCCGGGCAAGGGTTGCAGGATTACAGGACACATAGACGATTCTTGGCGGCCCTATTGAAAGGACCTGTTTTACAACATCCTTGTGCATTCCAACCCTTGGCGGATCAATAATCATCACATCTGGTGTTTGTTTTAAGCCCGGAAGGACATCTTTTATATCCCCTTCTAAAAACTCACAATTTTCAATTCCATTTAGTTTGGCATTTTCTTTTGCATCAATCACGGCACTTTTCACGATCTCAATGCCATATACCATTTTTGCCTTATCTGACAGGCAAATAGGGATGGTCCCTGTTCCAGAATAAAGATCCATTACAACTTCAGTACCGGTCAAAGATGCATATTCCAAAACCTTGGCATACAATTTTTCACATGTTTTTGTGTTGGTCTGAAAAAACGAATTAGGCGAAATTTTAAAAATAAATTTACCTAAACGTTCTTTTATATGATCATTGCCATAAAGGCATATTTCTTCTTTGCCAATTGAAACTCCGGATTTAGCATCGGTTATATTAACCATAATAGAATCTATAGCAGGATATTTTTTTGCTAATATCTGGGCAAGGCCCTTGACCTCATCCATTTCTTTAGATTTGGTCACAATATTGACCATCCAGGTATCAAATGCAACAGAATGTCTAAGCATTAAAAATCGCCAGAATCCTTCATGTGTCCTCAGATGATATGCCGGATGGTTGGATGCCTTAATAAATTGTCTGACATCTTCTAAAATGTCATTCCCCAAATTTGGCATAATTTTACAACATTTTATGTCAATCACTTTATCAAAGGTGCCTGGGACATGAAGTCCAATACCAAAATCCTTTTTAATATCTTCATTTTCAAGCTCTGACGGCAGCAACCATCTTTTGGAAGAACAGGAAAATTCCATTTTATTCCGGTATTCAAAAATATCATCAGAAGCAAGGACATCCAAAATTTTAATATCTTTTAACCCGCCAATATGCTGCATGGATTCAAAAACATGTCTTTTTTTATACTCAAGTTGGAGGTCATACCCCATCTGCTGCCACTTACATCCCCCACAAAAATTACAATAATTACATTTACCTTCTTTTCTTAAAGAAGATTCTTTAATAATTTTTATCAGCTTGCCTTGGGCCCATGATTTTTTCTTTTTAGTGATCTTTGCATATACAATATCGCCCGGGATACATCTGTCAATAAAGACGGGTAGGCCATCAGGCTTTGCAAGGCCTTTCCCTCCAAATGCTATATCAATGATCTCTAATTCATATGCTTTTCGCTTTTTAATGCCCATAATTTCTCTTTTTTTTAACCTTTATTTGTCTTACATCCAATTTTGAAAACTTGATATTATAGTGGTTTAATGTCATAAATACAAGATATGGAAACAGGCTCTCATCAGATTGAATTCAATTCTCAAGAATTTTTAATAAAAGGGGTTTTACACCTACCCCAAAAAAAGCACCCTCCCCTTGTTGTCGGCTCTCATGGATTAGAAGGGACCAAAGAATCTGCAAAGCAAAAGGTGCTTTCAAAACTTCTTGTCAAAAACGGTATCGCTTTTTTCAGGTTTGATCACAGAGGCTGTGGTCAAAGCCAGGGTAATTTTATAAAAGATACCTCGCTTGAAAAACGCTCCATTGATTTTATTAACGCGATTAAACACATTTTAAGTCTTAAAAAAACAAGCCGGGACTTGGCTGTTTTTGGTTCCAGTATGGGGGGCGCCACCTGTATTAATGTTTGGGACAGCCTTTCAAAAATGGATATTAATCTTTGTGGAGCCGTTCTTTGTTCTGCTCCTGCAAAAAGTCGCACCATTGAAAACATTCCAGTAGATGCGAATGATAAAAGGCCTGCCCTGCCCTTAAGTTTTTTTAAAAACAATCTTTTGTTCAATATTCTTGATAAAGCCCAACATCTGTCTAATGTGCTTATTTTTCATGGAGATACTGATGAGGTGGTACCCGTTTCAAATGCCTATAATATATATGAACAAGCAAAAGAGCCTAAACAATTGATCATCCATAAAAATGGAGATCATCAAATGACATCAAAAAAAGATCAGGCCCAATTCGACATTGAAAGTATTGCCTGGTTTTTAAAGTGTTTTACCTAATCCTAATAAGATGTCTTCTTAATCGTTCTAAAGCTGCCATTGCAAATATTGTTTTATTCATTAGCCTGTCATCAAAAGAAAATGTATATGTTTTTGCTTTTGAAAAAGACGGCCCTGCAAGCCCAATGCATACCATTCCAACAGGTCTTTCTTTGGTTCCCCCTGTGGGTCCTGCAATCCCTGTGGTTGATATGGCAAAGTCTGCACCCGCCTTTACTCTGGCGCCTTGAGCCATTTCAAGTGCTGTCTGCTCATGAACAGCCCCAAAATCAATAATGGTTTTCTTTTGAACGCCTAAAATATTTATTTTGGCATCATTGGAATAGGTAATGCCTGAAAATAAAAAGTAATCTGAACTCCCGGAAACATTGGTCATCATATTGGCAATCAATCCACCGGTACAAGACTCTGCAATGGCCAGTGTCTTTTTTTGCTGGGTCAATAATCGCCCGACCTCTTGTGCGATGCTTAACCCTTGTTCAGAAACCACTTTGTTTTCAAGGTGATCCATCGCCCATTTTTTTGCATCCGCTATTTTTAATTGCGCTTTTTGTTTATCTTGATGGGCAGCAGATAAAATAATTTTAACTTCAATCACAGGGAAATTGGCTCTAAACCCCAACCGCATACCAGGAAATTTTTCTGTGAACCCTTTAAGCAACGCCCCTACCATTGACTCTCCAAGTCCAAATACCGTCAGCCGTTCAATTAAAATATCATCATTCAGATTATATTTTTTAATCAAGACATTTTTAACTTGTCTTTCAAACATTATTTTCATTTCAGACGGCACACCCGGCATAAAGAAAAATACACATTGATTAATGGATATATAAAATCCCGGTGCTGTCCCATTATAGTTTTCTAACATGATAGATTTAGAGGGCAACATGGCCTGCTTTTCATTCTCTTTGGTAAAGGCAAACCCTCTTTTTTTAAAGTAAGCTGTCATTGATTTTAAAGCCTTCTTGCTTAAAACAAGCTCATCGTCTGCAGCTTTACTACAGGCAAAGGCGGTTAAATCATCCTGTGTCGGCCCAAGCCCTCCTGTAACAAGGCAAATATCCGCGTTCAAAGAAATATCACTAATATTTGAAGCGATTGTTTCAACATCATCTCCTACTGAAATAATCTTTTGGACATCAATGCCCAACTCTTTGAGGCAACTGCAAAGATAGGCTGAATTTGTATCAATAATATCTCCTAAAAGGACTTCGTCACCAGTTGAAAGAATATGAGCAATCATGATTTATCCTCGAAAGTATTAAAAAAAGCGGCATGGTTTGATGAAAAAAAAGCAGGATTCTTACGGATATGGGACACCTGTTTTTTAAATGTTTTATCCAAAAATTGTTTCACTTGTCTTCTGTCCCACCCCATTGGATGGTTAAAATTTAAATACAATGACAAATCCCCATGGTAAAATTCTGAAGTATCAAGGCTATTGGCATCCTCACTGAATTTGGGCAGGTTAAATACAGCTAAATTCAGATAATCAATATACTTTTCATGGGATTTAACATAATCAAGGGTCTTAACAGCCGCTCTGCTATCTTCAAAGCTTGTTCCAAACAAAAGATACACAAAGGTTAAGATCCCGGCATGATGCAAGTTTTTCAATATAATAGAGACCCTTTTAAGGTCTGTCCCTTTTTTCATCTGATCTAATACACCCTGATCCCCTGATTCAAGCCCGAGTTTGAGCATCTCACACCCTGATTTTTTCAAGTTATGACAAAAATCCTGATCAAGAAACTCTTTTTCAAATCTAACAAATCCATACCATTTAAATCCAAAGGTATTCATTGATAATGCCTTTAAAAATGCGGGTGTTACTGCATTATCGATTAAATGGACATAATCAGGCTTATATTTTCGATCTATTACTTTTAGATCATCTAATACCTTTGATGCTCTTTGTGAACTATAAGGCCTGGTTTCTGCCTTTTCAGGACAAAACCTGCATTTACTCCAATAGCAGCCTATAGATCCTCTGAAAGGCAGGATTTTACCAGGAGCAAGATAAACATCATCTTTTACAAATTCATAGTCTGGAATAAAATGCCGCTTTTCAATGTTTTTCTTACCAAAAAACTCTAAAAGAGGCTGTTCACCCTCCCCTTTTATCGTAATATCAATCAAATCTTTAAACGGATCACTATAATCTGGTCGACTCATCCACGAGGATATAAGTCCCCCTCCCATGATGATTTTTTTACCTTTAAAATTGTCTTTAATCCATCCAGCCAAAGCAAAACTGACCAAAGCCTGATTTAAATAACAAAGGGAAATCCCAATAAATTCTGTATTCAATTCTTCTATTTGATTTCGAAGCTTATCCTCAAAATAATTATAAAATGGATTTTCTTTATATTCTTTGGCGCTTTTCAATAAATCTTTGCTGTTAACTGATGATAGTTTTGAATCTGAATAATCGCTAAGGGTAATCCTGAACCTTTTATTATCCACACTGATGGACAAAAGTTTGTTTAAGTCATAGACCCGTTGGTGATACCGGTCCATATTTTTATATACGGTACTGTTTTTTAAATCAGAAAGTATGGATTCTCTATGTTTCAATGCCCGTTGTGACCATGAATCTACCGGTATTATATCTGAATTGATCAGGTATAAAAGGCCTTCTACATTTGCATCAATAATCTTACAGTCTATTTCTTGCTCTTTTAAGGCTGCAGATAACAACGCCACACCAGCAGGTGGTTCACAAGGTTTTGCAACAGGTGGAAAAATCAACAACATTTCTTAGATCCTAAATTCAATAAAATTAAGTATTCGTTTTTATCACATTTTACCCTAATCCACACATAAAAGTTTTATTCATCGATAATAAACTTTAACATGAATATTTCTTGACATTGAAAAAAACTATTTTCTCCTTTCAAGTAAACCGGCTTCACTTCATTTGCCACACTGTAGTCTGCTTTTCCAAAATTATTACAGCTGAATGTTCTGCAACTTTAAGACAAAGCAAATTCAATTAGGGTCACTTTTTGGGGAAGGAATGCCACTTCAAACTCTCTTCCACTTTTAGGATCTTGAATAATAACTTTGCGATCTTCAATATCCATTGGTGTCAATTTCAAAACTTCCCCAATTCTCATACAACCACGCGCCATTAGTTCAAGCATGATCCTTTTTCTTTGATTTTGAGTCCTGAAAATGATTTCATCCACAATATCCTTTTCAAGTATCTTAAATTGGATATTTTTCCCTGCTCGAAAAAGCCTGCGAAGAGCTGGGTTATCACATGGATTTTCGAAATTTGGATCTATTGAATTTTTAATAAAATTGAGAAATGCTGATAGAAGTGTGAATCTTAATTTTTTGGTATTCTGTTTTGTATTTACGGATACTTTGGTCATAAATTCCAAAATATCATCAGGGGTAATATATGATAGTGTGATATCTCCGAAATGGGTTTTAAACTTGTCTAAGACAAATTCATAATTTTTGATCGTATTTTTTTTTAACATTCAACTTTTGATAATTGAAAAACTGATTGATAATTTTTGAAAACTTCATGAAATCTTCCTCCCTTTATAATTTTTATTAAGAACTGTGACAGAATATGCCATAAGCATATGGTTAAAGATACCAAAACAATACTTTATTAAAAATCACCATGGAAGCCTAAAGCCCTTAATGTAAATAGTCTTGAGTTTGAACTTTTGAATATTCAACTCCGTATTTGTAGCGGCCATTAGTTCCATTATTGGCCGAAGAGTAAGGTTTAGTCCATCTAACAATACCAGTATTGTTTTCATTCTTGTCAGGGAGTGTTGCTTGTTCATCGAGTTTTTGAATCTCAAGATAAACAAGCTGACCAACAACAAGTTCCTCTTTGGTCACCATGGACAATCCACTCTGTGAATAATCGGTCATTTCTGCGTAATAGCATTGGTCTTGATAATCCATTCGGTGTAGATTCATTGGACGTTTACGCTCGTACCTTTGATAACGCCTCTTCTCTTCATGAGGTTTCACAGGCTATCCCCTTTTTGAAAATTCTTGAAACGCCGTTTAAATAAAACGCCGTTTAAATAAACTGTACGTCAAATTATATAAAGTTAATTGCAAACTACAATTCAAAAATCAATATAATTAATTTTTTAAACTTTAATTTTCAGTTCAAGCTAATTAGAGAAACAAAAATGAGCTGACTCAAGCATTATGTAAATATCATTGAGTTTGAGGTTTTGATTATTCAATTGATTGTAATGCAGTAAGGTTTAGTTTTTGCAAACACACAAAAACTTCTCATAATTAGCACATATTTTACTCAATTTGTAACATTAATTTCTCAGTAAAAAAATACTCAAAAATACCGTAAAAACTACCTATTCAGGCGCTTAGGGTTGTAAAATATAGGTACATTTCTTGCATTTTCTGTATAGGTTTAGAATAACGCCAACCTGTTGTGAAACAGGGACGGAAAGCCATGGGTCTTAAATAGGCTGACAGAAGCTGATTTAAAATCTCACACTACTGCTGAAAAAGACAGCCGGGTTGCCGGGTGTGAAAACGCATAGTCTACAGCAGATGAAACTTCGACTTTTTAACGA
>JAAEKY010000041.1 GCA_024227235.1 Desulfobacteraceae bacterium
AATGTAGGGGTGCACTGGAATAATAAACAGTCGGGGTTTGTTGAAATCTGATTTTTGACAGATAATACCATCATTGTTGGGTTCCAATTTACTATGATTTTTTGAAATTATTGCTTTCTTATATTAATTTGGATATGATGATTTTTGATCTATAGGTCAAAAACTCTATAAAAGATCTCAACCATATGAATTTAAAAAATATCATAAATCGTCAGATTAAATCATTTTTGATTGTTCTTCTCCTTATAGTGTTTTTAGCCCCAGAAATGCATGCCGACAATCAAAAAAATAAAAATGTAAAATTTAAGCATTTAAATGTTGAGGACGGCCTGACTCATCATGAAACCCTTTTTGTTTATCAAGATTCACAAGGGTTTCTTTGGTTCGGAACAAAATACGGTCTGAATAAGTATGATGGGATGACTGTTAAGCCATACTTTCATGACCCTAATCCAGAGAATAAAAACAGCCTGGTTGGGGATTTCGCGCATTGGATCCAGGAAGATAGAGATGGTTCTCTATGGATTTCAACCTGGGGAGATGGCATCAGCAAGTATGATCCAGAATTGGACAAATTCACAAATTATCGTCACGATGAAACCGATCCTCAAAGTCTGGCAAGCAATAACGTCTGGTCTCTTTTTGTCGACAGTAAAGGTTTAGTTTGGTCGGCCACCGATAATGGTATAAGTATTCTGAATCCCCAAACCAGAGCATTTGTAAATTACCGCCATGATCCCGAAAATTCCGAAAGTCTCAGCAATAATATGGTATCAAGAATCCGTGAGGACGTGCAGGGGATCTACTGGATATCGACTTATGGGGGAGGCCTGAATCGGTTTGACCCGGATACAGAGAAGTTCATGAGTTATAAGCATATTGAAAATAATCCTCAAAGTCTAAGCAGCAATAACTTGTGGGGCGTATACATTGACACCAAGCAAAGAATCTGGCTTGCTTCTGAAAAGGGACTTAATCATTTCCAACCTGAAACAGATACATTTATCAGCTATCAGAACGATAAGACGGATCCTGAAAGTCTGAGTTCCAACACGGTAACTGTTCTGTATGAGGACCGCTATGGAAAATTATGGATCGGTACTTTTGGAGGAGGACTGAACCGGTTTGATCCGGATAAAAAGACCTTTGATCACTTCCGTCATGATTCCCAAAATCCATTCAGCCTTAGCAATGATATTATCATGAGTATATGTGAGGATAAAGACGGGGCTATATGGGCGGCAACCTATGGCGGCATCGATAAGTATGATCCGGGAGAATATCAATTCGAATATTATCGAAGTGACCTTTATAGGACTAAAACTGCAACAACAACGAAAATTCGGAGTATTTTCCAAGATAAAAGCGGATTTCTCTGGATGGGTACCGGCGGAGATGGCGTTAACCAGCTCTCTAAAGAACGCAAATTGCAATTTAATTTTCAATATGATGAAAGTGATGCTTTAAGCATTAGTGATAATGATATCTGGGCCATCACGGAAGATAAAAACGGATATCTATGGATCGCGACCCATGGAGGTGGTTTGAATCAATTGGATCCAGCCCGCAAATCATTTGTACGATACAAACATGACCCCAAAAATTCGAATACTCCTTCCTGTAATCCTTTGTACGATCTGGCGATGGATCACGAAAGAAACGTCCTGTGGATAGCGGCATATCTTACCGGGCTTGACAAATTAGACCTTAGGACAAATACATTTTCACATTATAAATATGATCCGAACAATCCTGACGGTATCGTATCCAACTGGGTTACAGTTGTTTTTGTCGATTCAAAGGGTTTTGTCTGGGTAGGAACTGAAGCGGGATTGAGTGTTTTAGATCCCAGGACTGAAAAATTCAAAAATTTCAAACACGATAACCTAAATTCAAAAAGTCTCAGCGCAAATATGATCCAGGCCATATATGAAGACTATAAGAATAATATCTGGATTGGGACAAGCGGCGGCCTGAACAGATATGATGGAGTCACCCAATCATTTGAAAGGTATTCACAAAAGGATGGATTGGCTGGAAACCATATTTCGGGTATTGTTGAAGATAATAGTGGTTACCTCTGGATCAGCTCGGAGAATGGGCTTTCAAAGTTTGATCCTGAGAATAAACATGCCCGAAACTACAATCGACATGATGGGTTACAAGGAGATCGTTTCCTGATGCATTCAGTCCATAAAAGTGATGAAGGAAAATTATTTTTTGGGGGTACAAGTGGGTTTAATGCCTTTAATCCCAAGGACCTGAATGACAACCCCTCTATTCCCAAAATTATTTTGACTGACTTTAAACTTTTCAACAAATCGGCTCTGGTTGGAAACGACTCTGTTTTAAAACAACATATTAATCAAACCAGTCAAATTTCATTGGAATATAATCAGGATGTGTTTAGTATAGAATTCGTTGCGCTGAATTACAGGAATTCACAAAACAATAAATATGCA
>JAAEKY010000042.1 GCA_024227235.1 Desulfobacteraceae bacterium
TCATCTGGTGCCGCCGGATGCCTGTAACAAGCTCACCGGTGCCGTGGCCAGCAAGGACACCCTGGACATTTGTCTGGATACCGGCCACATCGGGATCTATGTCAGCTCAAAATGCCAGCAGCAATTTACCCCCAGGATCGTCAAATGGCTCAAAGAACGGGAAAGGGGCAACAATTTGCAAAAGCGAAAGGTGAAAAAAAATACGACTGGGAAAAATACTGCTGCCATGGCTGGAGCCAATTGCCATGCAGAAATGCCATCTTGCCAAATAGGCATGAATTAGTGGAATGGTCATAAAAAAATATGGAATTAACTGAACGGCTTCGTTTGTCTTATTTTTTTGCTTGCGTAAATAGACAATTAAATAATAACATAAATTCTCAATTGGTTCCTTGCAAAGCGCATACTCACTTCGCCCCTGGGATACCGCTAGGTACAAGACAGTCCAGAGTTCCAGTGATAACAAAATACAGAGCTTATAACTATACGAGTTCGCCAAATAATCCCTGACATCGTATAAAAAGGCAGTCCTGTGAATTTTGCTGTGTTAGGGTAGTTTCATCGTTTATTTGCTTTGAAAGTTGCTATGAGTTTTTCGTGATCCATAGGGGAGGGGCGTAATGATTGAGAAAAAAAAACCAATGGAAAAAAATCCCCAAAAAAAAATGGCGATTGATCAAAAGGATCATCGCCTGGAAGAAAGACGTAAAGAACCATGTGAGGGGTATACCTATATCACTATGGTTGGATGGGTCTGTCGCCGCGAAAAAAACAGAAGAGACAAAGATAAAAGCAATTACGAACCATGATACTATCCTTTAGAACCAAGCCTCA
>JAAEKY010000043.1 GCA_024227235.1 Desulfobacteraceae bacterium
GACGTTTTTTGGGTATAAGTTTCGATATTGCTTCTTCGTGAACTCCTATATCGTTTATTGCTTCATTTAGAATCTCTTTATATTTGTTTATCATTTTTGTAGCATGGACCTGTCTTTCCGCTATGCGCTCATCTTGAATCTCTTTTTTCCCATATCCGGCTACTCTATGCAGGCTAACTGCCGATTTCATATATCTAAATTGTAATTCTTCTGCTGGCCATCTATTGAAATATGACTGCACAATCTCACTAGAGCCTATTGTTTCTATTGGAAGGCTCGTAAGCAATACGGTCATGTTACCATTATCCCAGTCAATTTTTATTGCACGTGTTCTTATCAGAAATCCCTTTTGTTTAGAATCTTCCAGTTCTATAACAGCCTCTCTTAAACTTGCTTTTCCATACAGATAACGTGTCGGCTTGCCTAGATTGACTATTTTTCTTTCGTTCCACTGATTATCATCTAAGGGGGTAATGTAATGATATTTTTGCTGAGATGCAAAAGCACGCAAAGTCCCTACACTGTTACTGGCTCCATCCATGACTAACACACGATTAACAGATATTCTGGATCCTGGTGAATCTTCAATTGTGCTCTCAATTTTTTTGAACATAGCAAGAATATGTTCACCGCAAGGGCCATGTCCCGAATATGTTTCAAAATAAATCGGATGCCCCAAAGCATCATGAATGAATACTTGTTCTAAGCAGCCCATCACTCTGCCAAGCATAGTTACTTTATTTTTTTTTACGCGTTTTGAAGACCAAACAGCTTTTGTGTTGCCATCGATGTAGTAACATAACAACTTTGTCGGCTTACCATGGTTTTTCATCTCAGGCCCCCAGCATTTATTCCAAAATGCTATGATATCTTCAAGGAATTTTGTTGATACGCCGAGATATTTTAATTCACTCAGATATTTTGTCAGGGAATTTTGTTTGTAATCAAAACCAGCAAAATGTTTCAATTCCTGACCGAGCGCTGAATCGAC
>JAAEKY010000044.1 GCA_024227235.1 Desulfobacteraceae bacterium
TAAGCGCTCAGTTTGCAAAATCATTTTTAATTAATACAAGCATTGATAGAAAAACAATACAACGCATTGAACATCTTATAAATCTCACAAAGCACCCTTCAAAACCCCAGAAATCTGATGAAAAATATTTAATAGATATTGATCTAATGATTTTAGGATCTAATTTTGAATTGTTTCGCGAATATGAAATCAACATTAGAAAAGAATATTCTTTTGTTCCAAACTTTTTGTTTAAAAAAGGAAGGGTGAAATTGCTAAATGCCTTTTTAAAAAGCCAAAGAATCTATCATACTGATTATTTTTTCAAGAACTATGAAGATCAAGCAAGAATCAATTTGAAAAAAGCTTTGTCTGAATTAAACGATAGCTAACCGGGCCACTGCAGTAGACCACAAATGGCGGAGTCGTTTGTTCTTTCGCTTTGCTCGGTCGCTACTGCGTTCAATTATCATGTCTCCTTTTGCGATTATGTAATATTTGTCTTGGCAGAACCCCGGGTGGGTTGTTTGTTTATGAACATTGAGGACAAAAAGGATCAGGATTTTGCTTTGTCCGTCGTTAAGAACCGCAGGCTGTTTGAGGACACACCTGCCCGCAGTTCCTGCGGTTTAGACTGACAGAGCAAAATCCCCTTTTTGATCCTGGTTCATCAACAAGCAATCCTCCCGGAGTGGCTATCTGACGTATTTATCTTATAAAACTATTAATTTTAATCAGCTCTGATAGCCCTACAATTCGGCCTTTCAGCATCTTAATTCAAATAAATTTGAATTAATCCTAAAAAATTTGAAAGATTACTAAAATATTTATTGACATGGCCTGATTGAATATGTATA
>JAAEKY010000045.1 GCA_024227235.1 Desulfobacteraceae bacterium
CGTTGATCCATGCTATCTACAGCAACAGCATGAATGGTGATGACTTGCTCTGTGATAATATTTGAAATTGTTTTGTAAGAAAAATTATACGGTGAAGTTTGATCTGCTCCAACAAGTTTACCATTAACATAGAACTCAACACTCTTCATTTTCACATCATCAACTGCATTGGCACGCAGTTCAAGAGGAAGTCCTGCAATAACATGAGCACCTTCAACAGGATTAGTAACTGCAACATCTGGCGGTTGATCTCCTCTGACAAAAAGTTCTAATTCTGGTGTTTGTGCTATCCCTCCCATGGAATCGACTGCTTTAATCCTGAAAATAAGCTTTTTCCCAAGCATTTCCTGAGCAATTGGAACTGAAAAAACATGGCTGATATGCTGTAGCTCAAAACTACCGGCAAATTTTTCAGAATCATCCTGATGGAAGAATTGATCAATCTCTTCATCATTCAAAAACAACGAGGCTTGGAGCCCAATGGCAAGATTGTCATCTGATAATGATGTATTAATCTTTAATGTTTGACCCACACTTATATTGTCACCATTTGTGGGAGAAATAATTTCTACTTTTGGCTCAGTATTTTCTATAATTCTTATCAAACGTGAATCTGTAGTTCCTTGTCCGCCATTCTTCAAGAATATTTTTGCATAAAAAGCACGACTTGTCTCTTTAGTTGATACCTGACCTAATGTACGATCAAGCCGCCATATTTCAAATAACTTTGTTTCGGTCTCCCCGAGTTTGCCTTCTATCCCTGATTTAGGAACCTCACGCTCTTCAATAAAGCCAAAATAACAATCATCTTGTTTCTCGCCATCCAAAAAGAAAGTCATATATGAAATATTGCTTCCATCGTAGTCATCAACCGGCACTGCAATCTGATATCTAATTGGGCTTCCTTCAATAAAGCGCTGCATGGAGATAGGATGATCAATTAAAGTTTCAGGTACATCAGCAATTAATTTATCTTTTACTTTTACATTTTTTGTTAAAGAGGTGTTGGAAAAACCGGCCGAATCAACAGCAACTGCTTTAAAATGCAATGTCCGGTTCAAATAATCAGACGGGATATCCATTGTCATTTCATATGGAAAATTATGATCAGTGCTTATAATAGAATCGTCCAACAAGAAACGAACTTCGACAACTGCTACATCATCTGTTGCTTGGGCATTAACGACAAGCTGAGAATTTATTTTCACACTGTCGGGTATATCGATACTAATCTCTGGGATAGCATCGATTGCCACAATTGGTATGGTTGCCTGAATATCTGGGAAGTCTTCAAGTACAACCTTAAACATTGCAGGGGCTTGCTCGGGCACCACAGCGTTTGCAAGAAATCCTTTCTCAGGTTTTATCTGAATAATACCTGCTGCATTTTCATTGGAAGACCAAACAAGTGGAAACTGAGTATCAATATTGCTTTGGCTTCCATCATCAAATATTCCAAATACGTTTGGCACAGGATACCAGGTGTTTAAACTGTCAAGAATTAATGGGTTGCTCTGAGTTATATCCCCTACTTTGAGTCCGACGAGTTCTTTCGTTGGATCAATTATTACTGGAACATTAACGGAAGCAACGCCTGGATATGATACGGTTATAAAAACATCATTATTTTCTGTAGGTGCCAGGGGATATACTACCCCACCATCAGTTACTTGTGCAAAATCAGTATTAGAACTCTCATATACCACTCCGCTTCCAAGTCCTGGCAAAGGCGTCTCACCTCTAAATTCATAATTAACGACAGGTATAATTGAACATGTTTGAAGTAAATTATTAAATACTATTTTGGATTGTTTAACAAAAAATCCTAAAACCTTTTCTGTAACATCTTTGCCGGTAAAAGCTATTTTAGAAATTGATTTTTGATTGCCAGAAGCATCGACAACTGTAATGTCTGCCAGTACTACTCCATTATTTGTTGCAATAATATTGTCAGTTGTTGATGAAACAGGGATTGTTAAACTAAATTCAGACTGATCATCGCTTGAAGGATATACTTTTTTTATGTTATCGGTTGAAGCAAAAGCATTCTTTTTTGCTTTATTAACGACTCCACCAGCATCTCTTAAGTCTGAAGCACGCAACCCTGTGACAGAAAAGCCTATATATGAAATATCTATATCATCAGAAGCGTGCGCTGCAATACTCAAATATTGTTTATCTTCAATAGTAACAAAGCTTACATCTTTATATGTCAATTGTGGTTTATTGTTGTCTATTTGAAATACTTCATTATGCGTCTGCTGAGAACCGTGTGGAGAACCTTCTCTGAAATTTAAGATAATCTCCGGCTGAAGCATTCCAACACCTTTTCCAGAAAATTGGAATTCTCGTCTATGCATAAACCCGGGAACCTGATGTGCATCAGAAATTGATATTACAGAGTCTTCTTCTCCTGCTGTAATCCTAGCAGACACAACATCTTCGCAATTATTTACCGTTGCGACATATGCTACTTCTGTTTGCCCGTTAAAAAGTACGCCTGAGACGCGGATATCTATAGCCACATCTGCAAATACTAAAGAAGAATGTAAAAATAATGAGAAGAAAGATACCAGAATAGCCAACAAACAAACAAAATTTTTATACTTTTTGTAAACCATGTGTAAATTCAAATCAAACCTCATCTATATCGGAAAGTTGAGTAAAATAACAACTTAGCTTGTTGTTTAAGTAGTAATTGATTGCTTAAATGATAAATTACTGAATAGCAGGATAATGCCGGAAACATCTATCGAAAGGAAATAAGTACTATTGCAATTAAAATTTATTTACTACAAAATTATATTTTAGCTATTTTATTTTAGTGGTATTTTCAATGACAGAGATCTCTATAATTTAAAAATTAATTTAAAAGAATTAATTCTGCCATCTATAGTCAATATCCATTTAAAATCGCCTCCCACGATTAATCTTTTTTACTTTTGCTAATGGTTTTTAAGATAACAAGATGCTTTTTGTCAAGGAAACTATGGGAAAAAAAACAATATTTTCTTTAAAAGTAAATAAAATTTTCTATAATAAATAAGAACATCAGGTCTTTGCCGTTCTCGTTTATTTTGATCCTGCAAGATTTTTTAAGATATGATGCCCTTTATGAGAGTGCGGTCTTTTCTTTTTTAGTATAGACGCCATCAATAATTATATGTTGGTATTAAATATTGGGGGCTTGATCCGTTTATCTCACTGATGGCTGGATATTGATAAAAGTGCTTGATCTCAGGTTTTGTTTTGGTATACCTTTTTGAAAAAATCGTCATTATTGAATTATCAATATGATGGCTTTTTAAGGCAAATATCAATACTTAAAATTTGGAGGCTACTTAATAGTTTGGATAAAAAATGGCATTACAGGCTGGAGATTACAAAACTAATTTGGGCGAACCAATCTTGGAAGTAGTCGTTAAAAATACTATGCTTTTAAAGTGTTTTTAAACCTTTTAATATACTCATGATTATCACAATTATCATACCGACGTATAATGAAAAGAATAATATCGGCAAGCTTTTGGATGCGCTTTTTATTATAGAATTTAAAAAAATTAAATCTGCCAGTATGCATGTCATTGTTGTGGATGACTATTCTCCTGATGGTACGAGTGAAATAGTGCAAAAGAAGATGAAGCACTTTGCTAACCTTCATCTTTTATCAAAAAAAAAAGAGGGACTGGGGCATGCTGCTATTATGGGGTTAAAGCATGCAATTCATGTCCTTGATGCTGATGCTGTGATTGAGATGGATGCGGACTTACAACATGATCCCGGCAGTATTTATAAATTGGTATCCGCATTTATTGATGGGGCGGATTATGTTGTTGGATCCAGGTATGCTTATGGCGGCAGCATAGATCCTGACTGGGGTTGGTTTAGAAAAACTATAAGTCGATATGGTAATTTTCTTGTGAAGTCAGCTACGGGCATATCCACTATTAAAGATTTTACATCAGGATTTAAATTGACCCGCGTCAAAGGCCTGCTTGATACAATCAATCTTGATTCTTTTAAGAAACTCAATCAATTTGCTTATAAACTTGACCTTTTGTATAGAATAGAGAAAAAATCTAATAAAGTGATTGAAATTCCTATTAATTTTAATCAAAGAAAAGATGATCTCTCTAAATTTAATACTAAAGAAATTTTTGCCAGTCTTTATGTCACCTGTCATCTTGCTATACAAAATTGGCGTGCGAATTTGAGAGAATTTAAAAGAAGTAAAACAGAATGAAAATGGATAAAAACAATTGTTTCCTTTTTTCTATATTGATTTTTGCTCTTGGCCTTCGAATTGCGGCCTTCTTTAGTTTAAAAGATACGATTTACTATAAATTCCTTTTATATGATGAAATCGTGTACCATCAGTGGGCAATAAAAATTGCTCAGGGAGACCATCCTTCTTTTGTGATTCATGATTTTGCACCGCTTTATGCCTGGATTATGGGTGGAATCTATACGTTGTTATCCCCAGATTATTTTTATATAAGAATTTTTAATATTGTTTTAGGCCTGATGACCTGCTTTGCTATCTATCTTTCAGGTAAAGAACTTAAAAACAGGCGGGTCGGCTTGCTAGCAATTCTTATTGCAGCTATATACAACCCTTTTATTTTTTTTAATATTCTTATCCATAAAACATCACTTTCAATTTTTCTTTTTTCTTTCCTTATTTGGCTGTTTGTATCTCTTATGAAGCAAGATTCAATAATTAAAGCGATCTTTTTGGGTGTGTGTACTGGGTTGCTCATAAACGTGCGTTCCAATGCAATTGTTATCATCCCTGTTATTATCTTTTTTATACTTAAAAGAATGTACACAGATAAAAGACCAGTTAAAAAGATGGGCACTGTTTTTTTGATGTTTTTCATTGGCAACCTTGTTGCACTTTCGCCGTTTGGAATCATTAATTATACTTTAACTGAAAAGATATCTGTGATGCCGACAAGCGGCTTTAACCTTTATATCGGTAACAATACGATTAACAGTGAACCCTATTACAGGCCGATGCCTTTTGCAGTTTCTATTCCTTCTTTGCAGGCAAAACAGTTTGTTATTGAAGCCAGCAGAAGAACCGGGGAAAAACTTGATGCCAAGCAAGCTTCATCTTTCTGGACAAATAAGGTGATCACTATTGTTACACAGTCCCCAGAAAAATTTGTGCTTAAAATAATCAGGAAAATTTTAGCGCTTTTTAACAGAGCTGAAACGGCAGATAATCACCATATAGACTTTTTAAGTCAATTTATAAAATTTTTTAATTCTCCTTTACCTGGGATTTGGCTGATAATGCCATTTGGTCTGGCATCTTTGATTTTTTTTATTCCTTCTTCTAAGGTGATAAAGGCACTTTTTTTTGTTTGGTGTGCTTATGCACTAACACTTGTTCTGTTTTTTACCAATGTGAGGATAAGACTTCCTTTGATGACCATCCTTATCCCAGTTACAGCTTTTGGGATTGATGCTTTATATTCCATGGTAAAAAGAAAGAAAAAAATTCAGATTTCTATATTTATCTGTATCGCTTTGTTCTTTTATCTTTTAGCTATTGTACCGGTAAAAGGTGCGGATGATATAACTGGCCACTTAAATACACACGCAAGAGCACTGATTTCATCCGGGGAACTAAAGGACGCAACAGCCTATTGGGAAAAATCATCAAACATGGAAAGATCCTATTCTGGATATGCAAACCTGAGTCTTGCCGGTATATATAAAAAAAATGAGGATTTTAAAAAAGCGCATATTTATTTAAACAAAATTAAGTGTTCTTCTTTTATAGCGGCGCATAAGTTTGATTTGCAAGGAGATGTCTTAAGACTGGAACGAAAGTATGATAAGGCTGCTCAGGCATATATCAGGTCACTTGAAATTAATTATGGCCAAAGGAAAGTCTGGGAAAAATTGATTTTGTTAAAAAAGAAAGAAAATAAAAGAGACGCATATAAATTGTATCAAAAATACAAATACGTATCGTCCTTTTATGAAAACTAACCCGGATATTTCACGTGTTGAATTTGCTTTAGCTGCAAGTTGCAGAACGCGCAGCTGTAATCATTTACTGCAAGCGGGTTGTAGCGTAGCAGATGAAGTGAAGTCAACTCGCCTGAAAGGGGAAAATTGAAATTTTCCGGTGACAGTTTGTATTTTAAAATAAGTTCCAAAATTGGAATTAACCTTTTGTAATTATAAATAGTTTTCCGGAAAA
>JAAEKY010000046.1 GCA_024227235.1 Desulfobacteraceae bacterium
TACAACCCAAACAGACACCGAAGTCATTCTTCATTTATATGAAGAAATGGGTCCGGCATGTCTTTCTGAACTAAATGGTCAGTTTGCTATTGCCATCTGGGATGCCCAAAAAAAAGAACTTTTTCTTGCTAGGGATCGAGTGGGTATTTGTCCTCTTTATTACACTTTTCAAAATGGTAAAATCATGTTTGCGTCTGAAATAAAGGCGCTTTTCATGGATAATCAGATTCCAAGGCAGATTGACCTTGTATCACTTAAGCAAATTTTTACCTGTTGGACAACCATCGGGTCCCGAACTATCTTTAATGATATTAAGGAGCTTTGCCCTGGTCATTATATGATAATTAAGGATGAGTCAACATCTGAAGATCAAAAACCCTATTGGAGTTTACCCTATTACTCACCACAGCAGCAATGGAAAGGCACTCAGGAAGAGGCCGCAAATAGACTCAAAGAACTTTTAGAAGATGCTGTTCGCCTGAGATTGCGGGCTGACGTACCTGTAGGAGCCTATCTTTCAGGTGGACTTGATTCATCAATTATCACCTCAATTATTTCTAAAAAATTTAATAATCGCCTTAAAACATTTTCTTTGGGTTTTGAGGA
>JAAEKY010000047.1 GCA_024227235.1 Desulfobacteraceae bacterium
ACCAACTTCATACAAATTTTTATGAGCTTCATATGCAACTGGATAGTTTGGTTGCATCAATCCACGTGATAATTTTTTAAAATTTACCCTGATTGACTCGTTAATATCCATCTTCTTATTTTAGTTTTTAGAGGCCCAACGCCGAATTCACCTGCCGGGAACGTAGAAGGCCGATGCTAAAGGCACTTTCAACTCAAAAGTGGCTATGAAAAAAACGCCGCCAGTGTTCCCGGTCAAGAGTGAAATGATAGGTTAGGCAAGCTTCTATATTTACATTAAATCGATGATCGCAAAACAGAACAAACCTATTGGCAATATTATTATCCACAATAAAATTATTAAATTACATGCCTTCAACAACATACTATTATTGGGATCAAAAAGTAGTTTTAGGATTACAAGCAAAAACTTATCTATGTGAAAAACCGCACTGATTATACTGTGGCTTGAATCCGAAGCAAGCCCTTCCTTCTTAATAAAGGACAAAGTGTAAATTAATGCGAATCCGAAACATATGGTAAAAACAATAAATGAAATTCCAATTATAAAATTCATATGTTTTTCACTATAGGAATTCGTTCAGTCCCATACATCGTTGTCATTGACTAACGCTCCGGTTCACGGGAGAGGGCCACGTAGTGGCCCGAATCCCAGTGGAACCGGTTGTTATACCTTTAATATCTTTTCATCATACCATACATCTTCATAGTTCTTGCCATCTATCAGAAACCTATAGCCTGGAGGCAAATCAAGATACTCTATTACTTCAGGCAAATAATCTTTTAAATGTTCAACATGTAATGGTGAAAAAAAATCTTCATCATTTGAGAATTCATCACCACACCAAATATACCAGCCATTCGTTCCCTTTTCAGGTTGATGACGAAGGCCATTAATTGGAAATTTTCCTATTGTATCAATGGCAATTCCAAGCTTTGATCCTGCTTCAGGCTTAATTGGTTTTACCCCAGCCCATACGCATATTGTTTGTTCACGTTTAATTTTCATAATTTCAAGAGGTATAACGCCAAGATTCACCAGTGGCGAGTCTTGGTAAAAGAATATCTAAAATGTACTTGCATTGGCACATATACAATTTTTATAAAAAAAAGCCGCTGTTAGCCATCTGGTGAAATCTTTTGTTCTGCATTTTATTCTTTTTGTTAGTGATTCATTAGCGCTCTTTTCGCAGACGGATAACCTTGAGCAGCTGATTTTTTTATCCAATCCCAGGCTTCATTTTCTTTCTCAGGACCACCTCGCCCTTGAATTAGAAATACCGCATAATTCCACTGACCAATCTTATGGCCACTCTCTGCTGCTTTACGATACCATTTTCTCGCAGTTGAATCATCTTTAGCTACACCACGTCCTTTGTCATACAATACACCTAAATAATACTGTGATTCTGCAAACCCCTGATTTGCAGATGCTTCATATAATGCAAAAATTTCAGGGAATATTTTTTTTGCATCAGGCCCATCAAAATATATTCCAGCAAGTTCATATTGTGCTTTTGGATCTCCAGATTTTGCTAAAGGCTTTAGTTCTGCAACAATTTTATTATATTTTTCTGTGTCAATCTCGTAGGATTCAAGAACTTTCTGAACAAACATTGCTTCGTTGCCAGAATAATATTTTGCTAAAGGCTCTAATCTTTTAGCATATGGTCTTCCTTCAAAAAGATTTCCTTCCATCAAATATGAAGCTGAAAGTTCAGCTAATGTTCGGCCAGTTCTCACACTGGTGGGACCAGAAACCCTTTCTTCCAGTTTCAGTGCTTCCCCCAGATAATGAATAGCATCTGATAATCTATTTTGCCGGCGATAGAATGCACCAAGATTATGAAGGCTACTTGCAATTTTTTCATCGTCTAATTCTTTCTTTGCCCTACCAACTGCAATTCGCAGTTCTTTTTCAGCTTCACCTATGTTGCCTTTTTTTTCTTCTTCATGCGCCACAAAAGTACCCGCATCCCAATAAGCTTGTTGGATAGACTTATGACTACATCCTGAAAAAACAACAATAAACCAGACAAATAAAACAAGAAGTAATATACGGTTCATTTTTTTCCTTTCAGTTGCCGAACATAGGTTATGTGTTAAGAAGTAAAATACCCATTATTGCAAATAGACCGGATCAAGCAAAATTCAACATATTGAAAATAAAGGAAAACTGTGCCAAAAATAATTATATGTCATGACATATAACCAATGGGCTACCGGTGAAGTACAATCGCACTATGGGGATGCTGCTCCAAGGAAATTTTGTATGCGTTCACAGGGTACCGCATCTGCTTTGTTACCGTGCACTTGAAGTATAACAATACGTCTGCATGCCCGGTGCCTTGCATCTACGGCACCCTGCAAACGCATACAGTTCAGTATCTTACAGAGCATCGGTGGTTTCAACCCCGTGAACGGGTACGAAATTTTCATTCAATGTCGCATTCATATCCCGACCGCCTTTTAGATGGCAAGCAAATTATGAGCATTCCCTTGATTGAGCACCCTTTATGCTATTGATCCCGGCCCTTCGCATCCAGCAGGTTCGTGTTGGC
>JAAEKY010000048.1 GCA_024227235.1 Desulfobacteraceae bacterium
CAGCAGGTTGTGTTGCTGTTCATTTACAAGAAGATTTACAAGATTGTTAAGCGCGTCTGATGAATTTAATTTCTTATTCATTATTGTATATAGCTCCGCTCTGTCTGTTACAATTATTCATGCACCAGGACTATTTGGAATTGTTACTAAAAAAACGATACGTCAGTCTTACCCAAAATGCGCACTTAATATTTAAAATTATGTAATGTACGTATTGAAAAAATTATTCTTTTGCATTTTCATGAGCCTGTGAAAGCCTTTGTTTAAGATAATTGATTTCATCTTTATCATATTCATACAGGTCAAAGCAGTAACCGTCTTCACCTAACAGGCCTTCGGGGATAAGTTCGCCGGCTTCATCCGGGTCGGTGATCATTTCTCCATAAAAACAGACAGACAGCCATCGTTCATCCGGATCATCATCAATAACATCCACCATGGCAAAAAGAGACCGGTTTTTTTGGGTGTTGTGTTTGGGTCGCAAAGAATAGCTTACTTTAGGTCGCCCGTTGAATTCAAGGGTGATATTATCTAATGTATTTAAATGTTCAAACAATTCAATAAATGCTTGCTTGTTTTTTGATTCCGTTTCAATCCAGTTGTCAATAAAGTCTTGTACTTCTTTCATTTTTTATTCCTTAGTATGTTTTAACAAGTGTCCAAGTTCAGGAAAGATCAGAGCATTACAGGCCAGTTTACATGCTTTTATACTGCCGGGCATGCAAAAAATGAGAGATTGGCCTATGATTCCCGCTGTTGCACGGGAAAGAATGGCAGCTGAATCAATCTGATCAAAGCTCAGTTGAGCAAAAAGAGGGCCAAAGGCTGTGAGTTCCTTTTCAAAAAGGGGTTTAACTGCTTCAATCGTAACATCTTTAGGGCTGATACCCGTACCGCCTGACATAATGATGGCATCTGGGATAATTTTTTGAGTGACATGTTCTGTTAGCTCACGAATAGCAATCGTGTCATCAGTGACAGTTTGATGAATCACTACTTCATGCCCCTCTTTTTGTGCCTGCCTTTTTATCCATGCCCCGGATTTGTCTTCCGATATTGTTCTTGTTGTAGAGACGGAAATTATGGCCAATTTTATGTTATCCGGTACGTTTTTTTTATGCAAGAAAGTGCTCATAAGTTTTAATCCTGTTCAATATAAACAATATCCTGGTCGTCATGTTCAGTTACCAAGACATTTATCATATCCCCATGTTCTGTAATTTTGGATATTCCTTTGTAATCAGCCTGGATAGGAAGTTCCCTGTGTCCCCTGTCAATTAGGATCGCCAGCTCTATGCGTGAAGGTCTGCCAAAATCCATTAAAGCATCCATAGCTGCCCTGATGGTTCTTCCGGTGAACAGTACGTCATCCACAAGTATGATATCCATATCGTCCACTGAAAAAGGAATATTAGATGGGCGTACGGTTGGCTGGTGACTAATTTTTGTCCAATCATCTCTGTACATGTTGATATCCATACTGCCGACAGGAAGGGTTACTTTTTCAATTTTTTGGATTTGATCTGCCAGTCTTTTCGCCAGATAATCCCCTCGGGTCTGTATCCCGACAAGCGCAAGATTTTGAGTCCCTCTATGCTTTTCTATGATCTCATGGGATATTCTTGTAATTATCCGTTTAAAATCCTGATCGTTCAAGATCGTTTTTTTTTTTTTCATATTACAGCCTTCCCTTGAATTATGTGTGTCTTAGGATTTGTATCATCTTTTTTTATGGTGGGCAACACCTTGATTTTAAGTTTGAGTTGCTATAATCAGTGTATGAGCAATTATTACTTTTTTTAGCAGGAATAAAACGAATGAAATTTGATTGTACCGGTGTGATACTGGCAGGCGGAAATAACAGCAGATTGCCAGGAAAGAAAAAGATGTTTCGAAAGATAGGGGACCTAACGATTCTTGACAGTATTTATAGATTATTTTCAAGCCTGTTTAAAGAGGTTATTATTGTGGTAAATGACCCAGAAGATTTTGCAGGATGGGACATGACGGTTGTGACAGACATTATCCCCTCCCGTTGTGCGCTGGCAGGTCTTCATGCAGGCCTTTTTTATGCGTCTTTTCCAAATGCGTATGTAACGGCTTGTGATACCCCTTTTATAAAACAATCAATCATTGAATATATGGTAGATCAAATAGAGCCTGGGTATGAAGTGATTATACCCAAAACAAATGATGGGTTTGAACCGTTATCAGCTGTGTATTCAAAAGATTGCCTCCCCTTGATCGAGGCAAATCTTGAAAAGAATATCATTATGATTAAAAAATTTTTCAGAGAAAAGAAAGTCAAGAAGGTTCCAATAGAACAATTAAAAGCAATAGATCCTGATATGAGTTTTATTTTTAATGTTAATACGCCTAAAGATTTAGAATTAGCCAAAACAATGGCAAATAAAATAAAGGGAGACCAATAGGAGAATAATATGGATATTACAACACTGTTAGACCAGATAAAACAGCATCCTGATTATCATAAGGCCGGCATGATTTTGTGTCATAATGGCGTGGTGAGAAAAACTTCCCGGGAAGGGGAAGAAGTAACCGGGCTTGAAATCGTTGTGGACCATGACAGACTTGATCAGATTATAACCGAACAAAAAAAAAGACCAGGCATTGTTGAAATTTTGATCCATATATATGAAGGCGAACCGCTTGCAGTCGGTGATGATGTGATGTTTTTGGTTGTGGCGGGGAATATTAGGGAGAATGTAATTGAGACACTGACGGATACTTTGAATTTAGTAAAATCAGAAGTGACAAAGAAAACTCAGTTTTTTAAATAGGTGGAAAGATGACAGACTTTACACATCTCGATAAAGAGGGCAGGATCAGAATGGTGGATGTTGGAGATAAAAATGAAACCAAACGGATTGCTGTTGCCGCCGGTAAAATATCAATGGCGAAACAAACCCTTGAAAGGATTATGGATGCCAAAGTAAAAAAAGGCAATGTTCTTGAAGCCGCAAGGATTGCCGGTGTCATGGCTGCAAAGAAAACATCAGACTTGATTCCCATGTGCCACCCATTGAATATCACCCATGCCAGAGTTGATTTTGCTTTTGATAAAGAAAATCATGCCATTGAAATTGAAGCTGAAGTATCGTTAACTGGGAGAACAGGCATTGAGATGGAAGCGTTAACTGCTGTGTCTGTTGCCGCTTTAACTATATATGATATGTCTAAATCCTATGATAAAGCCATGAAAATATCTGATATCTATCTGAAGTCCAAATCAGGAGGAAAAAGCGGAACATATACTGCAAAATAGTGTGATTACCTACGAAAATTTGACATATTTAGGGATTGGTTTTTGTGTGGGGGTGATTGTTTGTTTTTTCCTTGCAAAATCGGGTGTTCTGTTTTTTTCAAAGAAGATAAAGTCTCTTTCTAATGAGGCGTTGTTTGATAATTCTTCCAAATTTATGGACCTTGCAGATAAATATTTTTCCGGGTATGTGAAAGAAGCAAAAAAAGATTTTGACATCAAGGGAAATGAGATTTTAAGAACGATCGACCCTGTCCGGCAGACACTTGATAAATATGAAACTCATCTCAACGTCATGGAAAAAGACAGGGAAAAAGCATATGGATCTATTGCAGAAAAGCTTTTGGAAATGGGAAGAAGCCAGAACCTTCTTCATGTTGAAACTGGAAATCTTGTAAAGGCTTTAAGAGTACCTCATGTCAGAGGGCGTTGGGGAGAGACGACCTTAAAAAGAGTTGCCGAACTTGCCGGGATGACAGAATACTGTGATTTTTTTGAACAGCTTTCTTCAGGAGGTGGCAAAGGATCTGTCAGGCCGGATATGGTGGTTACCTTGCCCGAAAATCGTAAAATCATTATTGATTCAAAAGTGCCTTTGATGGCTTATCTGGATGCGTTAGAAGCACCCAGTGAAGCAGAAAAACAAGAGCGATTGAAAGATCACGGGCGCCAGGTCATGAAACATATCTCAAATTTAGCTTCAAAAAGTTATTTTAAAGAAATTACACCAACGCCTGAATTTGTGGTCTTGTTTATCCCTGGAGAAAATTTTTTTAGTGCAGCGTTAACTGTTCATCCTGACCTGATTGAAAAGGGAATTAAAAAAGGCGTAATTCTTGCTACGCCTACGACCCTGATCGCCCTTTTAAAATCAGTTTCCTATTCCTGGAAGCAAAAAAAGAGTTATGAAAATGCTGAAGAAATCAGAAACCTTGGAATAGAACTTTTTTCAAGACTTTGCAGCATGTCTGAAAATATCAACAGGCTTGGCAAAGATATTGAAAAATGTGTGGCAACTTATAACAGGACTATAGGCGCATTGGAGACAAGGGTCATGTCAACGGCTAAAAAATTGGAAAGCCTTGAGGTGTCTTCTCAAACCATGGACGATTTGCAGGAAATAGAATATTCAAAAACCTTTACTAAAAAGTTTAACAATCAAAAGAAAGAAGATGAATAAAATGTCTATGAAATATATTTGGTTATCTATCTTTATTATAATGGCCTGCGTCTTTTCAGGATGCCATCCGGGAGTTAAAGAAAAAACAACCCAATTTAATTCTTTAAAAAAACTAACCCCTAAGGATTACCCATTATTTAATGATACACACGATTTTGAAGCGTTAAGCGCCTCAATTGATCAGAGTCTGATCTATTTTAAAAAAGTACCGCTTCAAAGGAAATACCAATATGGAAAAGACATCTATGATGCTGCTCACATGATAGTATCTTTGGAGACCTTTAAAACTTTTTTAAAAAAAGGGTCATCTGTCAAAGCCTTGAATGCGTTTATTAAATCAAATTATATTGTCTATACAGCATCGGGGAATAAAGACGGTGACGTTCTTTTTACAGGATATTTTGAACCGACGTATGAAGGAAGTATCAGCAAGAGCGAAGAATACCCTTACCCCGCATATGCCAAGCCAAATGATTTGCTGGAAATCGATTTGTCGAAATTTTCAGACAAATATAAGGGGCATAAACGCCTCATTGCAAGGGTGAATGATTCAACAAAGAAAGTTATACCGTATTACTCACGGGCTCAGATTAATTCCATCGAAGATTTTGCCACAAGATCTGAGCCGGTAGTGTGGTTAAAAAATCGGGTGGATCGATTTTTTCTCGAAATTCAAGGATCGGGGAGAATTGAACTGGGACAAGGTAATATATTACGGATTCACTATGCCGGAAGCAATGGAAATGCCTATCGATCCATTGGACGATATCTGATAAAAAAGAATGAAATTTTAAAAGAAAATATGTCCATGCAGGCCATTAAACAATGGCTTAGGCTCCATCCGGAAAGGATGGATGAAGTGTTGCATCAAAATGAAAGTTTTGTATTTTTTAGAGAAGAGGAGGGCGGGCCTTATGGCAGCCTTGGTGTAAAAGTTACGCCTATGAGATCCATTGCTACGGACAGTAGATTATTTCCCAAAGGCGCGCTATGTTTCATGCAAGCCCAAATACCGGATAAAATAAATATCAACCCGTTAAAAGTGTGGGAAGAGGCCTCTTTTTTTGCGATGAATCAGGATACGGGGGGTGCCATTAAAGGTCCTGCAAGGGCAGATCTTTTTTGTGGAAATGATTACTATGCTACATTTACGGCAGGTCATATGAACAAATACGGTAAATTATTTTTTCTTGTGTTTAAACCCGATCAGGGATGATTTTTTTAAATCCATTCAACATCATTTGCCTGAAATTTAAGAATGACCTTTTTACCGGGATAAAGATCAAGGGTACTGATTTGATCTGGGGTAAGTCTTAAAATAAAAGACATATCATGAATAGAGATGGCGGACATGATATACCCTGTTTTTTTTTCCAAAAGCATAGACGCAATATGACCGTGCAATTGATTAAGAATATTAAGATCTTTTTGCGTTTCAAGATCAATGGAAATACTCTTTTTTCTGATAATGGCAGTGTTGGTTTTTGGTGATGGTGATTTAAGTTTTATAATCTGTCCGTCAGTAAGTTTTTTAGCAATCAAATCTTTATTGTATTTTTCAAAAGGTGGCGTAATGATATTCTCCATCCCTGTAGAGAAAATGTTTCCTTTAAAAATAGAAAGCTGCATGTCGCTGATCGAGTAGAGCCATTGCAAATCATGGCTTGCAATAACCAAAGTTGCGCCCCAATTATCTCTGGCTTTTAAAGAAGCTTCCCGGATTAATTTGGCACTTTTTGTGTCCACACTTGCAATGGGTTCATCAAGGAGTAGAACTTCGGGCTTTAAGATAAGCCTGGCAGCCATGGCCACCCTTTGAGCTTCGCCTCCGGATAATTCATGCCACTTTCGATGGGCAAATACTTCAAAATTCAGACCAACGGTTCGCAGTGCTTTTTTTACTTTTTCTTTAAGGTGTCTTTTATCCTTTCTGATGTTTAAACCATAGGCAATATTTTCAAAAACATTTCGTTTTAAAAGATAGGGTTTTTGAGTCAGCAGTGTGACTTTGGACCGTATCGTCGGCGAAAATGGAAATTCTTTTTGGCCATTGTAAAGGATGTGCCCGCAAGTTGGCTTTTGGGCAAACGCCAATAATTTTAAAAGCGTACTCTTCCCGCTGCCGTTTGGGCCGATAAGCCCTGTGATCGACCCTTTTTGAATTTTTAAGTCATCAATATCCAGCACTTTTGTATTTCCATAAAAGTGCTGGATATCTTTTAAATGATATGCCAACGTTTTTTTGTTCATTGTTTCCTCAAAAAAGACAAGGATAGATTTACTATAAATGCAATGGAAATTAAAACAAGTCCCAGTGCAATACCATCTGCAAACATACCTTTGTTTGTTTCAAGAGCAATCGCCGTTGTAATCGTTCTTGTGTGATATTTGATGTTGCCGCCCACCATCATGGATATACCCACTTCAGTTAAAACTCTGCCATACGCTGTGACTGCTGCAGCCAGAATGCCATATCTGACTTCCCAAAGACAGGTAGCAAGTATGTTACGCTTTCCTGCACCCAGTGAAACAAGGGTTAATTTAAGATCATCATCAATGCTTTCTATTGTAGATGCTGTGATGGCTGTTACAATGGGGAAGGCTAAGATAGTTTGACCGATGGCAATCCCTGTTAAAGTGAAGAGTAGCCCTAATTCTCCTAGGGGGCCGTGATGTGAAATAAAGGCGTAAACCGCAAGGCCAATAAAAACAGTGGGAAGGGCAAGCATAGTGTCTAAAAGGGTTCTTAGGTGCTTTTTATACTTGAAATCAAAGTACCCGATTAAAAATCCACATGGTAAACCTGCTCCTATGCTCAGAAGCATGGAGATAGTAGATATTTTTAAAGTAACCCAGACGGCAGACCAGGTAGCGTTGTCGCCGCTGATCAGAAGCTCAAAAGCTTTGAAAAAGCCTGCGACAATATAGTCCATAGTATCCTTTTTTAATATCTATTTAGTTCCTGTTGAGAAACAATGATTTTTGTTCAAGTTCAAGGCGGATAAAAATTTTAACCAGAAGAATACATTGAGTATTTTGAGGATAAAATCCTTATCCAACTCAGAAATTGGGCAAAAGCAGCTGTTTTCTACAGGAACTATTTTGCATTTGGTATAAACAGCTCCTTACCCAAAAGTCTGAAATCTTTTATCAAATTTTGAGCTTTTTGTGAAGCCATCCAGTCTGAGAATTGAAGTGCAAGGGTATAATTGGCATTTGGGCAGTTATTTGGGTTAAGTGTTAATACACTGTATTGATTCAAAAGGATACTGTCACCTTCGACCAGGATTTTTAAAGGAGCATGGCCACCTTTCTGGGACTCGTATTTGATGTAGGACCCCCTGTCTGTCATTGTGTATCCCATTTTTTCCTGGCATACATTAATGGTTGCCTGCATGCCTTGCCCTGTCTGTAAATACCATGCTTCTTTATCTGGCATCTCTATCCCAGCGTTTTTCCATAAGAGTTTCTCTTTTTTATTGGTGCCGGAATCATCACCACGACTAGTGAAGACCGCCTGTTTGTTTTTGATTGCCGTTAATGCATCAGAAATGTTTTTGCCTTTAATTTTTGCAGGATCATGCTTTGGGCCAATGATCACAAAATCATTGTACATGACTTCTCTTCTGTCTTTTCCATATCCAGCGGCAATATATTTTTTTTCTGAGGGTGGCGCATGAACCAGTAATACATCCACATCACAATTTTGTCCTAACTTTAAGGCTTTGCCGGTTCCTGTAGCCGTCCATTTAAGCATATTGCCGGTTTCTTTTTCGAAATAAGGGATGAGATAATCTAAGAGGCCGGTGCCATCTGTACTGGTTGTGGTCGCCATCATCAACCCTTTGTTACCTGCTTGGGCACTAATGGCGAAAATTATAATAAAAATAGCTGAGAATACACTAAGAAATGTATTGTTGTTATTCATTTTCAAGCTCCCGATAATTTTAAATAGTGTTTTAGCCCAATATTGGGATCAAATTATACGTTAAAATATGGTTGAAGTATGCCAATGTGGGCAACGAGTCAATAAAATACCTGAAAACAGTGAATCATGAGAAAAAATATAACCAATGGTAACCAATTCTTACAATAGGTTTAACGATCTTTTAAAAAAATATCATGATATTCGTCTTCAGAAAAGTGCTGTTTTATTTTGTTATTTACAAAAAGATAAATTTCTTCGAGTTCTTGATCTGAAAGTCTAGGAAGAAGTGTTTTTAAAAAAGAGTCTTCAGAAAATTTTTGAAGGTAAAACATAATTGTTTCTTCATCAGTTTCCCGGTCAAGACCAAATGCTCCAAGTCCTTTATATTCTTGAATAAAATTGTGGGTATCTTTTTTTAATATCATTCAATCCTCCAGATCAAATCCTTTTTCAGTAGTAAAATGTATGGGGCAAGAACTTCTATGTTTACAATAAAGCTTTAAGTCATTGCATCGTAAACATTCCTTGCAAAGAAAGATGTTATATTTTTCGCATCTATATGAAGTTTCTCGCTGTGGATGTTTTTTACACCTTCCCATACCAAAGCCCCCTTTGTTTGTCATATTAAGATGCTTATAAGAATTTATTTGTCAATTATAAAATTAGGACAAATTATCAATCATAAATGTTTAATTAGATATTATGGTTTTCGCTCAGATTATAGATTAGAATAAGGGTGGCGGTTTTTTAGATTGAACGGTGCTGTTAATTCGCTTTTTCGAGTATTTTTTTGCAGAGTTCAATTCCGTTAATACCTGGGAGATTCAGGTCCAGAAACATGACGGGAATGGTTTCACTATCGATGATTTCAAGTGCTTTTTCACCAGATTCTGCAGTTAGGACAGCATAATTTTTTTGTGTTAGAGCTGTTTTAAAAAGTCCTCGAATAGATGTTTCGTCATCAACGATTAAAATTGTTTTTCTTTCATAGGCAGCCTCAATCTTAAGATATGCAGGGGTTCCTTTTAATTTGGTATCTTTAAAAAAGCAATCATTTTTTTTAATTTGAATGTTTACAACAGGAAAAAACTTATTTATAATCTTCTAATATAACAATTTCTTATCTTTACACTCAGAACATAAAAAAGGGGACCTTTTATGGATTTTAAAGATCTTGCATCAAGGTTGGGGATTGATGATGAGGATTTTATGGAGCTCGTCGAGCTATTTGTAACCACAAGTTTATCTGATATTGATAAAATTAAAAAAGGTTTTCAGGAAGGCAATTGTGATGACGCTGCAGCAGCATCTCATTCCATTAAAGGTGCATCAGGGAACCTTGGATTTGATGATATTTATAAACTTTCAATGGAAATGGAAATGCAAGCTAAGCAGGGAAGTCTTGAGAATTTTGAAAATTTTATCAGTGACCTTGAAAGCATGGTAACTGCCCTTAATAGTATTTAGTTTTATAATGTAAAGAAGGCCTTTTTGACATGGAAGATAAACAACCCTATACGGTTCTGGCGGTGGATGACAATTTATTGAATCTGAAGCTGATAGAAAAATCATTGTCCAAAGAAGGGTATCGAATATTTTCTGCAGATAACGGTCCGGATGCCAGGAAAATAGCAGACAAAGAAAAGCCGGATCTTATCTTGCTGGACATTGAAATGCCAGGCGAAAATGGATTTGAGGTTATCAAAAAACTCAAGGATGATGCAGGAACAAATAGCATCCCTGTTTTATTTCTTACCGGTGTCAGTGAAGTAGATTCAAAACTAAAGGGCTTTGAGCTAGGCGCTGTAGATTATATCATAAAACCATTTCATCCCCTTGAAGTTCTGGCACGGGTAAGAATTCATTTAAAGTTGTCAATTGCAACCAACTCATTGATTGCCGGTCAAGCAAACAAGCTCAAACAGGTAACAGAAGCACAGGTCTCCATGATGCCAACACCTGAGGAGAATCCCAAGGCGCTTTTTGGTGTATTTTATCAAGCCCTTGAAGAAGCGGGTGGCGATTTTTACGATATTTTAAATATTTCAGAAAAAATAACCGGTTATTTTGTGGCAGATTTTTCAGGCCATGATATCAAAATAAGCTATATGACTGCTTCGGTAAAGGCTTTATTAGCTCAGAATTGCACCCCTGTTTACTCCCCAGCTGAAAGTATAAAATTAATTAATGATGTTTTGGTGGAGATATTGCCTGAAGGTAAATACTTAACTGCATGTTATATGCATATAAACCGTACCACAAAAAAGTTGACAATTATCAATTCCGGTCATCCACCTGTTGTATGTATGCCAAAGAAAGGGGATCCATACCTTATTAAAATGGACGGAGATGTCCTTGGAATGTTTAAGGATGCGCATTTTGGTGTTCAAAGTTTTGATGTGGAAGAAGGCGATAAATTTTTTGTTTATTCTGACGGTCTTGTTGAATCAGCAGAAAATAAGGTGACATGGGCAAGTGGTGCGGACAGCCTTTTGCCAACATATAAAAAAGTAGCAAAAGTGCCTTATGACAAAGCCCCCACCGAATTGGTAAAACAACTTTTTGGAGAGGATTCCTTGCTTGAAGATGATATTGTTGTTTTATGCGTAGAGGTATAACTATGTCTTTAAAAAAACCTGTTTTTGATGTACTTGAAAAGTCAGATTCAATTGATTTTACATTTTCTTCAACCATGGAGAATATTGATACTGTTTGTGATCAGACAACCGCCTACCTTCAGTCTAAAGTAAGTGGAATTGAAAAACAGATTTTCCCTATCAATCTTGTGATAAGAGAAGGCCTTACTAACGCTGTCAGACATGGTAACACAAGAGATCCTGATAAAAATGTTCGATTCTTAGTCGCCATTGAAAACAATGAATCAATCAAAATAATGATTGAGGATGAAGGAAATGGGTTTGACTGGAGAACCCTGCAAAACCAGGAATTGCCCGAAGATGAGACACATGGCCGAGGCATTATTATTATGGATACCTATTTTAGCCGCTATTCCTTTAATGAAAAAGGTAATATCTTATATCTTGAAAAAGATCTTTTCTCATAAATATTGAGACTTCGTAATACAAATTTAATATCATTTTAGTACAGTTGTTGTAGCATTTTGATAAATATACAAATTGATCTTTTACTTGACAGCTTGATTTGTATATCCTTAAATAGCGCAAGCTCAACAATAAAATCTTTTGGGAATATTTTATGAAAATCCTTATAGTGGATGATGAATTGGTTAGTCGCAGTAAGATGATGAAAATCGTCCAAGATCTTGGCGAATGCCATGCTGTTGAGTCTGGTAATGAAGCACTTGAGTTTTTAGAAAAAACCCCTGATGTAGATCTTATTTTATTGGATATTGTCATGCCGGATATAGACGGCTATGAAGTGTATTCCCTCCTTAAAAAAAAGAACGAAACAAAAGATGTTAATGTTATCTTTGTGACAGCCCTTGATAAAATCAAATATGAGGCCAAAGGGTTTGACTTGGGAGGAATGGATTATATTACTAAACCATTTTCATCCAAGCTTGTTCAAGCGAGAGTCCGAAACAGGTTAAACATGATTCGGGCCCAAAAAATAAAGCAGGAATCCGTAAGAGATGAAAAAATGTTATCTATTGGCAGTCTTGCTGTAGGAATGGCCCATGAAATAAATAACCCTCTTGCAGGGATGATGCAGAATGCCCAAGTCATTATCAATCGGCTGACCAAAGATATCTCAGCGAATGAAGCCGCAGCAAAAAAAAATGGGACTTCCATGGATGCTATCAGATCTTATATGAAAGATCGGGGTGTTATTCAGCAGTTAGAGAGGATTAATGAATCCGGGATACAGGCTGCAAAGATCGTCCAAAAAATTCTTGATTTTACGGCTGAAGAGCGGTCGGCAATGATTGAAGAGAACATATATCAGATGCTTGAAGAATCTTTGATCCTTGTTTTGGAAGACCAGGCTGTAAAAGATATTATAGAACTTGATCAACTAGAGATTACCAAAAATTTCCCAAAAGAGCCCACAAGGGTTGTATGCGATAAACAAAAAATATCCATGGTATTTTTAAGTATTCTGAAAAATTCTATCCAGTCCATGCAGTCGGATGGAAGGCTTATAAAAGGATCAAAATTAAAATTGTCAGTTGGAAAAAATGACACCATAGCTGTTATTAAAATTGAAGACAATGGATCTGGCATGGAAGAAGAGATCAAAAAGCAGATATTTGACCCATTGTTTACTACCAAAGAGGTTGGGGAAGGGACAGGACTTGATTTGGCACTTACATATTTTATAGTCACCCAGACTCATCAGGGCGATATCAATGTTAAATCTCACCCTGGCAAAGGCACAGTGTTTATTATTGAGCTGCCTTTGACCCCAATGTTTCAAACTGGGATTTAAGGCTATATATCTTTAAACAGTTTTACTGCATTCCCCCCGAGTATTAATTTTTTTTCGTCTGAATTAAGGTTTGAATCATCCATATCTTTGTAATATCGGTCAGGCATTAGTAATGGAAAATCGGTTCCAAAAAGAATTTTTTCTAACACACCTGCATCCCGGGCAAGCTCATAGATTTTCGATTCATATAAAAAAGGAGAGGCTGCAGTGTCATACCATATATTTTTTAAGACATTTTTTGTTTCTTTTTTCATAATATTATAAAAAAAGATGCCGCCGCCCCAGTGAGCCAGTATGATTTTATTGTTTGGAAAGGTTTTGGCAAGCATATAAATTTGCTCTAAGGTAATGGGTGTTTTCCCTGGATACGAGTGACCGACAGGTTCATTCGTGTGGATCATGCATGGCAAATTGCCATTGTCTCTTAAGACGCTCATCACAGGATCAAGAAACGCCAATGCTTCCTTATCTATACCGGAAAGATAGAAAGCAAGCTCTCCAGCACCACAAAGGCCAGCATTGATACATCTTTTGGTTTCTTCTGCCGCACCCTCCCATGAGACATCGAAACAGGCCAGACCTTTAATCCGGTCAGGGTGTTTTTGAACAGCTTCAATGACGATGTCATTGTTTTTTTTTGAAAATTCTGGTGTTCGCCAGGGGAATCCGCATACAATAGAGATATCAACCTTGAAGGTATCCATTGATTTAATGATATCATCGGCAGTGTTGATTTTTGCTATTGGCGAATTATAGAGTAATTTGAATTCAGGTTCATTATCAAAGTATCGGGACCGATCCTGCTTGATTTTGTCAGGGAAAATATGGGTGTGTGAATCTATAATCATGTCAATTTCCTAAATAATAGGGTTAGATATTGAAAAATACCCACGGGCAATATATATTAATTCGGTTATGTAAACAAGTGTAGGATAAAGGATGCAAATGAAGTATTATCCCATTTTTCTGGATATAAAAGATAAGGACTGCCTTGTTGTAGGTGGAGGTGCTGTTGGTGCAAGAAAGGCTGTAACTCTTGAAAAATGCGGTGCAAATGTAAAAGTAATCAGTGATGAATTCTCTTTACAGTTTGATGATTTTAAACAGACATCCATCATCATTGAAAAGAAAAAGTATGATAAAAAAGATCTAAAGGGAATGTTTCTTGTGTTTGCAACTACCAATAGTGCTGATTTAAATCGTCAGATTAAAACAGATGCGGCTTTGTCTAATATCCTTTGTAATGTAGCAGATGCAATTGATCACAGTGATTTTATACTTCCTTCTATAGTAGACAGAGGGGATCTTGTATTGGCTGTTTCAACGTCTGGATCAAGCCCTGCAATGGCTAAGGAAATAAGAAAAGATCTTGAGCAGCAGTTTGGTTTAGAGTACACAAAAATGTTGCATTTGATGGGAAGTATACGCAAAAGGCTTTTATCTTTGGGACATGCCCCAGATGAACATAAACATGTGTTTTATACCCTCATTGAGAAAGGAATCCTCAAATTAATTGAAGCAGGTGATGAAATAAAAATCAATTTGATTTTGTCAGATGTTCTTGGAAAAGAATATACGTATCAAGATCTTGTTTCCTCAAGGAGTGATGAATGAATCTTCAAACTGCCAACATAGTGTTGCAGGTAACAACCGTGCTCTATTTTGCAAGCATGGCCGGCTATTTAATGTTTTTGTTTAACCAGAAACAAACTTACCAAAGAATCGCTTTTTATCTGATTTCATCCGCCATTGCGTTTCATTTTATCAGCATGATGATATACATTATTGTAAGCCATCATTTTCCCATACAAAATTTATCCCAGAGTTTATCCATCGCAGCATTTATCTTAGGGTGTGTATTTTTGTTTTTCCAATTCAAATTTGATCTTAAAATTTTAGGTGTGTTTGCTTCTGTACTAATAGCTTCCATTATGCTGGCGGTCATGATGATACCAGATGCCCCTGTTGAGAAGAATATGGCATTAAAAGGATTCTGGTTTTATTCTCACATTATTTTGGTGTTTTCAGGCGATGCTGCTCTTGCACTGGCATGCGGTGCAGGAATTTTATATCTGTTACAGGAAAAAGGGATTAAATCAAAAAGTCCGGGTTTCTTTTTCAATCGGCTGCCATCGATAGATCTTTTGGATAATGTCGGATATGCTTTTCTGACAACAGGATTTGCCCTGTTAACGATTGGACTTGTTGCCGGGTTTATTTATGCAAAAACCATTTGGGGCAGGTTCTGGAGTTGGGATCCTAAAGAAGTTTTTTCTGTGGGGACATGGCTTGTATATGCTGCACTGCTCCATCTTCGTTTCCATTCTGGATGGCGGGGCAGGAAATCAGCCATCATGACCATTTTTGGTTTTTTAATTATCATGTTTACGTTTCTTGGGGTCAATTTATTGTTAGGTGGTCACCATCAACCCTTTACAAAATAAAAAAGTAGAAAATAAAGAAAGAAAAATGTCAAAGATAATACTCATCGGCGCAAACCATAAAACTGCCCCTGTGGCGCTCAGGGAAAAGCTTTCTTTTTCTGATGATGAGATTCTTGCAGCACTTGAATTTTTGAAACAGGACAAAGACATTAAAGAAGGGTTAGTGTTTTCAACTTGCAATAGAACAGAAGTTTTATATATCCCGGAAAAGGATGATCAAATTGATAAGATTATTGAGCTGATATCCGATTAAAAAAAATTAGTATATCTGATTTTAAAAGTGCGTTATATGTTTATGAAGATGATGAAGCAATCCGACACTTGTTCAAGGTGGCTTCAAGCTTAGACTCAATGGTTGTTGGTGAGCCCCAGATTTTAGGCCAGATTAAGCAGGCATATAGAATCGCTGTGGGAAATAAAGCTTCAGGGGTTCTATTGAATCGCCTGATGCATAAAGCATTTAGTATTGCAAAAAGAGTCAGAAAAGAAACTGGCATCGGTGATAATGCTGTCTCCATAAGCTATGCAGCCGTAGAACTCGCCAATAAAATATTTTCAGATTTATCCCAAAAAAGTGTCATGTTGCTGGGTGCCGGAGAAATGGCTGAACTGGCAGTAGAACACCTGATTTCCAATAAAGTAAATCGTATAGTGGTGGCAAATCGAACGTTTAAAAATGCTGTTGATTTAGCCCAAAAATTTAAAGGACATCCTGTTAAATTTGAAGAAAGAGAAGATGTGCTAAAAGAGGTTGATATTATTATCAGTTCAACCGGGGCAACAGACTATGTGTTAACTCAAGATCAAGTTAAGAGGGCGATGAAAAAAAGGCATCACAACACTCTTTTTTTTATTGATATTGCCGTCCCAAGAGATATTGACCCTAAAATTAACACCATTTCCAATGCCTATGTTTATGATATTGATGATCTGAAAAATATTGTTGAATCAAATATTGAGCAACGGGGTAAAGAGACGGTTAAGGCCGAAAGATTTATTGAAGAAGCGGTGTTGAAATTCCGTAAATGGCTGGAAAGCCTTTCTATTGTTCCAACAATTAAGGCATTGAACAATAAAATGATGTCTATTGTTGACATTGAATGTAAAAAAACACTTTCAAGTTTGAAGCACCTTTCCGAGGAAGATGTGGCGGCCATTAAACGCATGACCAAGTCCATTGCCAGCAGGACTATCCATGATCCCATTCTTTTTTTGCGAAATACAGGTGACCATAGAGATGATTCTTTATATTTAAACGTTACCCATCAATTATTTAATATTGATATTCCTGAAGAAGAATAGCATGGATATTTCACCAAGCAATTTTGCCCAATTGCTGTGCCAGTTATAAAATTTAATCCTTTTATCCTTTAAATATGTAATATATTCTTGTGGTTAAAATTTGAGCCATCTTTATAATAAAATTAAATTGGACATAATTTAAAGGACTCGACTAATTTGAAAATATCTCATTGCAGACGCATACCAGGCCAAAACGAGGCATTTAATTCTTTACATTTTATGTAAATTTAGTATATTATTTTTTTTGGATGTTCTTGTAATTTAAGATAAAGGGCAAATATAATGAAAAAGAAGGATTTGGAATTTTTTAGAAATCTTTTAAATGACAGACTTCAGGAGCTCCTTTCACACGCTGACAGTACTGTAACCGGTATGACTAAACCAAAAGAGAATTTTGCCGATCCAACGGACAGGGCTTCCCATGAAGCTGAAAGAAGCTTTGAACTTCGTATTCGAGACCGCGAGCACAAATTAATTAAAAAAATAAAAAAAGCGCTTGCACGTGTCGAAAACTCTACGTTTGGAATATGTGAAGTATGTGAGGAAGACATCTCCATTAAACGGCTTAAGGCACGACCTGTAACCACCCAATGCATTGATTGTAAAACTCGTGAAGAGGATATGGAGAAAGCGCTTGGCATATAGCCTAAGCAAGATAGTTCATTGATTGATCTTCATATACATTCAACCGCCTCTGATGGGTCAAATTCTCCTTTAGGACTTTTGGCCCTATCCAAAGAAGCCGGAGTAAAGGCTATTTCCATAACAGATCATGATACCTTGGAAGGGATTAAGGAAGTTTTTGAACACCCTTTACCCTCAACCCCTGAAATTATTTCCGGTGTGGAAATCAGTTGTGAACCCCCCTCTGATTTTAAAGACGCAGGAAGTATTCATCTGTTAGGATATGGATTTAGTGTTTATGATAAAAAACTTAATGCAATTCTTGATGATGCAAAAAAAGCCAGGACTCTCAGAAATCCTGAAATCATTGAAAGATTAAAAAGCCTTGGATTTAACATCAGCATTGAGCAGGTGGAAAAACGATTTGGTGCTAAGCAGACAGGCCGCCCTCATATTGCAGAGCTTATGAAAGAACTGGGATATGTAAAAACTTTTAGAGAAGCATTTGATAAGTATCTTGGCAAGGATAAGCCCGCTTATGTTGATAAATATAAAGTGTCTTGCCGTAAGGCAATTCGCACCATTCTGGAAGCCGGCGGAATTCCTGTTTTAGCGCACCCCGGGTTGTTGTCTTTCAATAAAAAAAATCAAATAGGAAAATTTATTGATACCCTTGTAACTTATGGTTTGGAAGGCCTGGAAGTTTATTATTCCGATCATGACGCTGAAATGACACTTTTTTATGAGAACCTTGCAAATAAAAATAATCTTGTAATGACCGGTGGATCAGATTTTCATGGATCATTTCATGAAGAGATTCATCTTGGGTTGGGGAAAAATAATCTCAATATTGACTATTCGATCTTTAAGATATTGAGCCGGCGATTAGATGAAATCAAAGAAAAGTATACAGATTTGCGTATCCTTGAAAATAATATAGGATATAAGTTTAAAGACAAATCATTGTTGCACAATTCCTTGTGCCATCGGTCTTATTTGAACGAAAATCAAGATATTTGTCCATCTGATAATGAGCGGCTTGAGTTTTTAGGAGATGCTGTTTTGGGATTATGTGTTGGGCATTTATTGATGGAGAAAAGCCCTTCTAAAAATGAAGGGGAACTATCAAAACTAAGATCCAATCTTGTCAGTGAACCCGCTCTTGCAGATGTGGCCCGGTTTGTTGACCTTGGCAGATTTATCCGTCTGGGGAAAGGTGAAGCACGTTCCAGGGGGTTTGATAAAAATTCTATATTGTCTGACACTTTTGAAGCCGTCATTGCCGCAGTTTTTTTGGATGCAGGATTTGATACTGCATATCAATTAACTCATGATCTTTTTAGCAATATTTTAGAAACTATTTTATCAAATGAAAGAGTCATTGATTACAAAAGTATGTTACAAGAATTTGCTCAGGAACGTGGTGGAATAATACCTCAGTATGTCGTTCTTAATGAAATAGGCCCTGATCATGACAAAACCTTTGAGATCAGCTTAAATCTTTTTGATATTGAATCCAAAGGCCTTGGTAAAACAAAAAAATCTGCAGAACAGGATTGTGCAAGAAAAGCTTTAGAAATACTAAAACAAATCACTTCTTAATGGTATCCCTCATGGGTAAAGCACTAAAACCCCTTATTATTCCCGTATTTATCCCCCATTCAGGTTGCCCCCATCAATGTGCCTTCTGCAACCAACGTATTATCACCAATCAACAAGGAAAATTACCGGATAAAAAAGCGATTCATCATATCATATCAGAGTATTATCAATATAAAGGCAAACGAGAAAAGGTGGAACTTGCCTTTTTTGGAGGAAATTTCTTAGGATTGGCCAATGATGATATCATCCGAATGCTTGAATATATCCAGCCTTTTATCAAGAATAAAAAAATTGATGGCATTCGCTTTTCCACCCGGCCTGATACCATAAATGATGAGAGCATTGATCTTATAAAGCCATACACTATATCTGCTATTGAACTGGGTGTCCAATCCATGAATGATGACGTGTTGTTAAAATCTAAAAGGGGCCATACCTGCCAAGACACAATAAACGCCATCCACATGTTAAAAGAGTGTTCCTTTCGCATTGGTGTCCAGGTTATGGTAGGTCTTCCCGGTGATAATGACAGTTCGTTAGTAGAAGGTACAAAGCATTTGGTTCAGCTTATGCCAGACTTTGCCAGGATTTATCCGTTAATGGTATTAAAAGGAAGTCTTTTAGAGCAATGGTA
>JAAEKY010000049.1 GCA_024227235.1 Desulfobacteraceae bacterium
GGAATGTGACCTATCTTAACCCTGCATTCACAAGAATTTTTGGCTGGACAATTGATGAGAGAAAAGGCAAGAAAATGGATCATTTTGTTCCTGAAAAGAACTGGCCTGAAACAAAAAAAATGATTGAAAAAGTTATCAAAGGTGAGGTGTTTTATAATATAGAAACCCAGCGATATACAAACAAGAAGCAATTAAAGCATGTCTCAATCAGCGGAGCGTCTTTTCAGGATTCAAATAAAGAGTTGAGCGGATCTGTCATTACCATAAGAGATATAACAAAACGGAAAAGAACAGAAAAGAAAATACAAAAACTAAACCAGGAGCTTAAGACCAGGGCGACAGAGCTTGAAAAGCTTAACCAAAATCTTGAATCAGCCGTGCAGCATGCTCAATTAATGACCCAGAAGGCCAATGCAGCAAGCGAGGCAAAGAGCGAGTTTCTGGCAAATATGAGCCATGAAATCAGAACCCCTATGAACGGTGTAATTGGAATGACAGGACTTCTTTTAGGTACCAAGCTCACATCGGAACAAATTGAATATGCC
>JAAEKY010000050.1 GCA_024227235.1 Desulfobacteraceae bacterium
AAAAATCTTACTCCTAAAGAACGAAGAGCCATAGGTAAAGTTAACTTGACTTTTCCATTGATTGTTCCCAAACAAAATGCACCAATCAATTTTTATGCAACAAATCAGCCAAGAGGCATTTTAATGCCGATTCTGTCTGTTAAACTATTTGATGATGTTGCTATTGCGTCAGCATGGCTGATGTTCAACGGATACAGCCAGAACACGGTTTATGACTACATGAGCATAATTAAGTATAATAATCCTAAAAGTTTTCCAGGGCACAGATATCCTCTGCCTCTTAAAGCTTTGCAAATACCTGCAAATGCTTTAAAGGATAGTCGAGTAGATTCACTCTCCCAGCAAATCCTTAAATCAGCTATAGTTTTTATTCTTGCCCATGAATTGGGACACCTTCGATATAATCATCCAGGATATGATATTCCTTTGGATCAGGCTCGGAAAAATGAACTTGAGGCAGATGATTTTGCCCTGGAGCTAATGCGCCGTATTGGAGTTCCACCCTTTGGCATGACCCACTTTTTTTTAACCGCTTTTTATATGTCTGTTCATCGTGGGGATTTTTCTTCAGACAAAGAATGGGAAATATACCTTCGTGAAAAATCTACCCATCCCTTATCACCAGGGCGCATTAGAGGCCTTACTTCAAAGCTCAGAAAGCATCGCAGAGCCTTTGCACGAACTCAGCCAGATTTAAATAAGGGTATCAAACAAATTAACTATATAGCTCTTCAATTAGATGGTATTGCAGATATTTTAGGAGATAAAAAAATTCAAAAAAGGG
>JAAEKY010000051.1 GCA_024227235.1 Desulfobacteraceae bacterium
AAGATTGGAAAAAAAGTTTCGCCTATCACCAACCCTATCCAACCCCAAAATGGTCGCTTAGCAAATTTATTATAGACTGCATAGCAATGGCAGGGATAGTCATGTTTGCAGTTTTAACGACATTGATAATTGGTTTATAGTGAAAGGAGCAGCCCAATGCATGATGAATTCGTAAAGTGTCCCAGAGATCCCAGGATGAGATACCTTCGGGATGTCTGTGAAAATATTTTTCGCAAAGATTCTTTTCGTACTTGGTGCAAAAAGTGTCAAAATTTCCAGCCTGTCGATTCCCAAGCTGAGAATACATAAAAAGATTTCCAAACCACAATTTTTAAGGCCTGCGTGCTGATTTAGGCTTGGGCCCTCTGCCCCCTACAATTGTTTGACGAATCGATAATGTGCGCAAACAACCTTTTTTTACTGAGCCGTTGTTACGTCATTTGCACATACGGTTACAAATAGTTCCCATAGCCCTAATCTAAATTCAAGGGTTATTGGCTCAATCTGCACCGATCCCTTGCGTATCAAGGATTCGCGCCAAATTTTAATTTATTTGGCCTCGATATATCCTTGGGTATGCCTGCGGTTTTCGTAGACCTCGATTCATCAAGTTCTCGACATATATCTTTTGAAAAAAATCGCTCAACGTAGGTATAATAAAAAGAGAGGCGCCAACTATCCGAATATTTATGATTTTACACGCGTGTCAGCGACACGATTTTCTTAAAAACGATGAAACGGGCAGCAGAATTATCGCCTGATCTTAGGAATTTTTTTTTCTGGTAGTGTAATTATGCGTCAAATAGGCGTCGGTATCCATAGGGTACCAGCCAGCCAATTACCGACAATAAATATAGTATTCCCCACCAAATTTGGACACTTAACACCCTTGACTCTCCGGCCATCCCATGATAAGTCCCTCTTGGCAGGAAATTTGCTTACTCTCAAAAAGAATTCTGAATCAGCCTTTATAATGCAAGTCTGAATCAGGAATTCCCAGCTCAACAACCACCTTCGTATAAGGCGGTTTTGGTGAAATACAAAAAATAGGAATCCC
>JAAEKY010000052.1 GCA_024227235.1 Desulfobacteraceae bacterium
AATTAGCTAATTGATATCAATAAAAAAAAACTTCTATACAAAATAAAGAAGAATTCAATATCTAAACTTGCTTTCTGTATGCTTTTCTTGATTGGGTTTTGACTTTGATATCTTTAGGGCAGATATGAAGTGATATCAATAATGTTTTATGTATATATAATTATTTGATAAATTATATATATCTTTGATTCCAAAAATTTTTTACTCCTAAAAAGAAACTTTACTTTTCAAAATCAAACTAATTAACCCTATAATTAGCAAAATGATAACAATAAAAAAAAAAATTCAATACAAGATAAAGAAAAAACAGGTTTGACAGCTGTGGGATTCGAACCCACGCCCTTTCGGACTGGTGCCTAAAACCAGCGCCTTAGACCACTCGGCCAAACTGCCTTCTCAATGCCATTAGTGTCAGTATGAAATACGAATATATGAGTTTCCTAACGTTTTAGGATGCATATGCAACAATCATTAAACTTTAAAAATAAAATTTCTGCATTGCCCCCTATGAGGTTTGAACTCATGACCCCTAGTTTACGAGACTAGTGCTCTACCACTGAGCTAAAGGGGCATCTAGTGGGGCTCAGAGAAAGTTTTTGTAAAAATTTAAGTGACAAAGGTGAAAATTTGTACAAAAGATAAGAAAGAAAAAAAGCATATAAAGACAAGGAGGTTAGGGACATTTGGATACAAAAACTGCCTCCAGAGAGGATTGAACTCTCGACCCCTGGTTTACAAGACCAGTGCTCTGCCACTGAGCTATAGAGGCCTACCTACAAGTTTGTGGTTCACATATGTTCCACATTGTCTAACCCATATAAACACACACATATATACATTATTCACTTAGAACTTTTTCGAGCTAGGCAAGTTGTATTTATTAAGAGTTTTTCTGCATTACGCTTTTAGTCATTATAACACATGTACAGGGGATGTAGCTCAGTGGTAGAGCGCATGCTTTGCATGTATGAGGCCCCGGGTTCGATCCCCGGCATCTCCAAATGGATATTTTGCTATATAGTGTGTGCAGTTTATATTTCAAAGTAATTAAGAAAACAGATTTGTAAAAAAGTGTCAGGTGCGGACATAAAAATGTGGAACGCTTCACGATTTTGCGTGTCATCCTTGCGCAGGGGCCATGCTAATCTTCTCTGTATCGTTCCAATTTTAGTATATGTACTGCCGAAGCAAGTACACTATTATTCAAAATTTTATGGTATATAATTTTCATTTATGTTTTGTGGTGCTTTCCATCTTGTCAGAGAGATGGAAAAATTGTATTGACCCCGACGTGATTTGAACACGCAGCCTTCTGATCTGGAGTCAGACGCGCTACCGTTGCGCCACAGAGTCAGATATTAAGAATCTGCACTAGTTTAGTACACAAAGATGTAAGAAAAGACTCTTGCATCCACTTACCTCTCCAACCCATGGAGTCCATTAAAATGGATTATGGCAAACTACAGCACTGCTAATAATGCCCTTGGGGTTGTAGCTCAGTGGTAGAGCGTCTGATTCGCATTTAGAAGGCCTCGGGTTCGATCCCCGACAACTCCATCTCTTTTCTTTCTCTTTTATTTTGTCCAAAGAGGCAAAACAGTGGGCTTGACCGGGAATTGAACCCGGGACCTCTCGCACCCGAAGCGAGAATCCTACCCCTAGACCATCAAGCCTACAGACAACCTAATTAGAGGGAAAAAATGGTGCTAAAAAGTGTAACTGATTGATTCCTAATTTTTGTTTCTTTGCCCCATGGTACATTGGTATGCAATCAATCACACTGCACACTGCTACTTGCAATATGGCAGTCGTGGCCGAGTGGTTAAGGCGTTGGACTTGAAATCCAATGGGGTTTCCCCGCGCAGGTTCGAATCCTGCCGGCTGCGAACACATTTTGTTTTATTTTGTCATAGCAAAAACAAACAAATCTTTGTTGTTGCTTAAAATAAAAGAGACAAAAAATTGTTCCTTTGTCAGGTGTGGGGTTCGAACCCACGCAATCTTACGATTATGAGAGCTTAAATCTCACG
>JAAEKY010000053.1 GCA_024227235.1 Desulfobacteraceae bacterium
CACAGAATTCCGGGCAATGACAAAAAGCCCTGATATCTTGGAAAGATCAGTGATTAAATCTTCTGTCAGTCCATCGGAAAAATACTCTTGTTCTACATCACCACTCATATTCATAAACGGCAACACCGCAATAGAGGGCTTATCCGGAATTCTCAAGTTCATAATTTTCTGTTTAATCATCTTCCGGTGCTCACCAGGAGTCATACCCGTCTTTAATTTAAAGAGAAAACCACCACCGAAGATCAAAATTATCAAGACAAGCCCGATGATCATGCGTCTTCTTCTGGTATGTTTTGGATGATCTTTAATACATTTATACTCGAGCTTTCCAGCAGATTTAGGGTCAGTTAAAACGCGATAGACGCGAACTGATTCTGCAATATTTTTTAACACCTGCTCCCCTAAAAATTCATATCCTAAAGAGAGCCTGTTTTTGACCTGGTCATAAGCCGATCCGGAAATACAGATTCCGCCGCCTTGCGCCAACCCTTCGATCCTTGCAGCAATATTAATACCGTCTCCATAAATCCGATCTTCGTCCTCGATAATATCACCTAAGTTGATACCGATTCTAAATTCCATTTTACGGTCATCGGCTAAATCCTTGTTATGATCAAGCATTGTTTTTTGGATTTCTACAGCACATTCCACAGCATCGGTAACGCTTGAAAATTGGGATAAAATATTATCCCCCGGCGAATCGACAACTCGGCCCTCATGATCTGAAATTTTTTGAAAAAGCAATTCCCTGCAAACTTTAATGGACTTTACGGTCTCAACTTCATTGTCAGCCATTAGGCGGCTGTAATCTTTAACATCAGTTGAAAGAATGGCCGCAAGTTTTCGTTTTACATTTTGCTTAACCATTGGAACAACATCAGCTATTTTGCCTTGTGCATTCCGGTTATCCATATCGATTTCCCTTTTAAACAGGCCGCTATATAAAGCCAGGCCATGATAGCAAATCTATAAAACGATTTCGCTTCTTGACTATAAACCCATTAGTTGAAAAGCATTTAAGTAAAATACTGGTTAAAAATATAGGGCAACTTGGTTTAAAGTCAATAAAAATACAATATGTTTCATAATTCTTTCTCCTCTATATCACACCAATTTATTAAAACGCTCAGGCAAACTCTCCTGGCGCAATGTCAATCGGCGGCAAATTTTTTCAGTTGGATATTGGGACATTATTGATGGAACTTGGTCGATTGGATCAAGACGACTTTGATGTTTTTGAAATTTCCGGAACTGTGACACTTGACAGTACTTTGGAAGAAAGCCTAATTAGTGGTTTTACACCATTATCAGGTGATACTTTCGATATCCTTTATGCAATGGATTTTTTTGGAGACTTTGCTAACGGACCTGAAAAACAAATACCCCGTTATGCATATATTTTTGCAGAACGGGGTAAAATTCCATATATTATTTTTTTGACTGCTCTTCTCTCTCTTTCTTCTTCTTCAAATAATATTCCCGATTCATCATACGAATCCACAACTTATTTTTCTTTCTATACTCACGCTTCTTTACCAATATTTCTTCTCTGTGTTCCTTGTAATATTTCTTTGATCTGGCGATGGCCTTTTCAGGATCTTTCCAATACCGTTTATATTCCCTTTCTCTTTCTCTTTCTTTATTGTTTTTGAGCCATTCACGGTGTTTTCTTAAAATACGCTCTTTATTTTTGATATAGTATTTTTGCTTATGTAATTTTAATTTTTCTTTGTTTTTTAAATAGTAACGCCTTTGTTTTTCTGCCCTTTCCTCTTTGCTAATAACCTTACGAGGTTTTCTAGGTTTCTTTACATAAGCTTTTCGCCCGGCAATTCGATTGCATTCCACACAAGCAGAATTTGATACAAAACGCGGGGACAAATGTCCATGTTTGCAGGGTACCCCTTTAAAATAGTGAGAATGCCCTGCATCCTTACCCTCTTTTAAAGTAGAGTACATTTCTTCAATGGTGAGTTTATTTTTTCCGTATTCCATAAATTCAATTTTATACTATTATGAGTTTTTTTTGGTGTTCAATAAGCCTCTTTATATACTATAAAAAAATCTTAAAATCAATCAGAGAAAATACTTATTGATTGAGGTGCTTTATGGTGACATGAAAGGTTTGCAAAACAGCATCAGATTTGGTTCCGAATCATTGCCTGATCCTCCCCCGATATCGTACACTATAATCCAAGTATCTATACTGAAAATAAAGGCGGACAGAACTTGAATTCAGAATACAGAAGGATAAATTGAAGAGATTTATGGGTATAGCTATGAGACCCGGCAGGAAATTAAAAATTGTATTTTAGAACACAGCAAAAAACAAATAAAGATGACGCACTAAACCTGGGGGCAAAAGATTTTAGCAAAAGCCTATTGATCAAAAAAAGGGATTGAATCTGTCCACCATACTTTTTTTAGTCTGTTAACACTTTGATTGAATTTAAATTGATTTCTAAACTTTAGGATGTTACTTTGTTTTATTGAAATGTAAAAAGAATTCACAAATCGCATAATGAAGTATGATTTTTTTATAGATAAAAAAATCGTAACCATTCGGTTTAGAACCGATTCAGAAAATAGCTTTAAAGCTGTGAGCTTTTTCACCGCTTATTTTAACAACGGTAAACATAGAATACAAAATGGCATCAATATTAAATACTGTGGGAAGTGATAAACAAGTTCATGATTTAACGGTGATTCTTGAACTTAATACTCTCATGGCTGCAGAAAAAAATCTTGATTCGCTCCTGAAAGTCATTATGGATGGGACAACTAAAGTACTTAATGCAGATGTGAGTTCTATTTTCCTTTGCGATCATGTGCACAATGAATTTTATAGCCGCTACATACAGAAGGCCGGGAGTCGCGAAATTCGGTTCCCTTTGGATAAAGGGATTGCCGGCAGTGTAAGACGCACTAAAAAAACGGTTAACATAGAAGATGCCTATAAAGATAGCCGCTTCAACCCTGATGTGGATAAAGAAACAAATTATCATACCAAAACTATCCTTTGTATGCCTTTAATTACAAGAGAGGGAAATGTAATTGGCGTTACCCAGGTGCTGAATAAGAAAGACGGTGTTTTCACTGAATATGATGAAAAACTTCTGGGTGTTTTTTCTCACCAGGCAACAATTTCCATAGAGAATACATTGCTGTACGAAGAAAATGAATCTCTTTTTAAGAGTTTAATCAGCACACTTTCAAAAACTATTGATGCTCGTGATCCTGTTACAGCGGGGCATTCTCAGAGAGTCGCTTTATATGCTGCCAAATTGGCAAGAGCGTGCAATCTTTCTACAAAAGCCTTAAATGAAATGGATGTTGCTTCCTTTCTTCATGATATTGGTAAAATTGGTGTGAGGGACGATGTGTTGTTAAAAAAGGATCATTTGACGTCTGAAGAATATAAAAAAATTCAGGGACATGCTTTGTATACAAGTGAAATCCTGGAACAAATCCATTTTTCAAGAGAACTGAAAAATGTTCCGTTTTTAGCATCATCCCATCATGAAAGACTGGATGGTAAGGGATATCCCTATGGATTACATGAGAACGAGCTACCGATTTCAGCTAAAATTCTTGCCATTGTTGATGTGTATGATGCGCTTACCGCATATGACCGCCCTTACAAAAAGGCAATGCCGACAGATAAAGCATTGTCTATTCTGAAAGAGGGAAAGGGAACACAATTTGATGCAAAGCTTGTGGATCTTTTTATTAAAGAGAAATGTTATAACATAGAACGTAGACAACATCAGCGTGTGTCTGTTGATCTTCAGTTTGAGATTGTATTTCTTTCAAATGATGACCAGGAATATTATTTACAAAAATATGGCCCTCCTGAAACAGAGGGGATACGTAATATTAGAATGGAAGATCAATCTGATCTGAAAAAAATGAATCACAATGAACAAAGCATTCTTGTTAAGGCTATAAGTAAAAGTGGAATGCAGTTTGAAACAGGATATTACTTTCCAACTGATAATTTTGTAACCGTGAAGATAATTATAAAATCAATAAATTTGTCTGTGCTCTCCAGGGTGGTCCGTATAAAATACAAGCCGGTTGGAATTGGTTATATAATGAGTGTTGAGTTTTTGAACATGAAAACGGCGGAGCAAAACCATCTTTTAAATTACATTAATCTATTATCCCCGGTAGAAAAGCAAGCATCTATTCGTTTTCCGTGAACTTGCGGCCAACCTTATTTTTTGCCTACGTATAAACAGGGGGCAAAAATGATACCCAATATTAATGATATGGAATTCATAAATCATGGGATAGCAACTGTCTTACAAAAGCTGGAATTGACTACCGGAAGACGGTTGAGTCTTATGCACAATTAAAAAGAGAGATTTAGAATGATTTTGCGCCTATAAATTCAAAAAAGGACCCGTTCAACTTATAGTCCGCAATTCCATCAAACAAAAGGTTTTGGCAAAAAGTTTGCCTTTTCCTAAAAAAACAGAATCACGAATCAAATATTCTTCTGATAGGCTTTGGCTATTTTTTTTTGATGTACATTGTTTTGTTTTTGACTATGATGTATACTTTTTTAATATAGTATATAAAAGGAATAGTCGTATTACTTAATGCCGAAGAAATTTTGAGTTGACAAATAAAAAGTAATACCAAATCAAAGATATTTATAGCTAATTATCCTATATGGGAAAAAAACCAACATATAAAGAATTAGAAAAAAAGATAGCACAATTGGAGAAAGAGGCTGCATTGCGCCGGCAGGAAGACCAAGAAATGCGCCTCCTTCAATTTTGTATCAACCACTCCCTTGATGAAATCCTGTGGATCAACAGTGAAGCACAGCTAATGTATGTGAACGATGCAGCTTGCAAAGCACTTCGATATTCTCGCAAAGAATTACTTTCCATGAAAATTGGTCACATTGATCCTGATTTTAAGTTAGAGAACTGGGAAACACGTCTTGCTGAATTACACGATGTAAAATCGCATCGATTTGAGACGCGACACCGTTCCAAAGATGGACAGATATTTCCTGTAGAAGTGGTCAGCAATTTTATGATCTTTGAAGGACAGAAAGGATGCTTATCTATTGTTCGTGATATCACCGATCGCAAAAAGGCAGAGCAGGCGATTAAAGACAGCGAAGCGAAGTTCAGAGAGCTGGCAGAGATGCTGCCGGAAACAATTTTTGAACTTGATCTAAAAGGTCGGTTAACCTTTGTAAACAAAAAAGCATTTGATCTGTTTGGCTATACTGCCAATGATTTTAGTAAGGGCATCAATGTTATAGATTTTGTGGTAGAAACAGATCAAGAAAAGGCATTGTCCAATATTGGCAGGATCCTACGGGGTGAGGCTCTCGGGTTTACAGAGTATGAAGTAAAAAAAAAAGATGGAACAATTTTTATAGCGAAATTCCATTCTTCTGCGATTATAAAAAAAGGTGTACCGGTTGGGATCAGAGGATTTTTGATTGATGTTACTCAAGAAAAACATATTCAAGAAATCCTTACTCAGAGTGAAAAAAGATATAGACGCTTATTCGAAAAATCCAAAGATGCCATCCTTATTATCAGAGACCAGAATTTTATTGATTGTAACCAGGCAACAGTTGATATGCTGGGTTATAATACAAAAGAACAACTGCTTTTAACCCACCCTTCTTCACTGTCTCCACCTGTGCAGCCAGATGGAAAAGATTCTTACACCAAAGCAAATGAAATGATGGCGGAAGCGATAAAAAATGGCAGCCATCGTTTTGAATGGCTTCATACCCGGTCAAATGGTTCTGTCTTTCCTGTAGAGGTTCTTTTAACGACTATTCCATGTGAGAGTGGCGGTTACGAAATTCATACCATATGGCGGGATATTACCGAACGAAAACAAGCAGAGACAGCTCTCCATGAGAGCGAAAGGCATCTAAGAGCAATTTTAGAATCAAATCCAGATCCTATGGTAGTATATAATTTAAAAGGATATCCACAATATTTGAACCCGGCCTTTACAAAAATTTTTGGATGGAATCTGGAAGAACTAAAAGGGGCAAAAATTCCATTTGTACCCGAGAATCAAAAAAAGCGCTCCAGTGATCTATTACATCAACTTTACTCTGACGGTAACCCGGTCAGTTTTGAGACAGAACGGTTGACAAAAAAGAACAGGGTCCTCGATATCATTGTCAGCGCAGCAGTTGATAAAGATGATAATGGCGAACCAATTGGCATGGTCGTTAACCTGACAGATGTTACCAGTCAAAAAAAGCTTGAGATGCAATATAAGCAGGCCCAGAAAATGGAAGCCATTGGCACCCTTGCCGGTGGGATAGCACATGATTTTAATAATATTTTATCCGGTATGTTTGGTTACTCTCAATTGGCCCAAAGAGATATTGAACATCCTGATAAAGTAAAAAAGCATCTTGCTCAAATTGTTAAAGGAGCAAAACGTTCTGCAAATTTGGTACAACAGATACTTACCTTCAGCAGGCAATCTGAATATCAAAAAATGTCTTTAGGATTACACCTTGTTGTTAAAGAATCAATTATGTTACTGCGACCTTCAATACCGGCAACCATTGAAATTAAAACAGACATCACTTCAAAAGCGGTTGTTCATGCAGATCCAACCAAAATGCATCAGCTTATTATCAATCTTTGCACAAATGCTTACCATGCGATGAGTGAATCAGGTGGTATCTTAAGCATTTCCTTATCAGAGGTTGAAATTTCAAATTTCAAAAACTTGAAAGGAAAAAAAGTTTATCCTGGAAATTATATTAAACTCGAAGTTACTGACACGGGTTATGGAATGGATGAAAAAGTTTTAGATAAGGCTTTTGATCCTTATTTCACCACAAAACAGATCGGTAAAGGGACCGGGTTTGGATTATCCCTTGTGCATGCTATTGTTGAGGAACATAAGGGGATTCTGGAAGTTCACAGCGAACCAGAAAAAGGCTCCAGTTTTTATATTTTTCTTCCAATTATTGACAAAAAAATTCATTCTCATAATGGAGCAAAAAATAAAAATACTAAAATAGAAGGAACCGAGAGCATTATGGTTGTGGATGATGAAGAAGATATACGACTTATAACCAAAGAGCTTTTAGAAAATTATGGATATCATGTTTATCTATATGAAAACGGCCTGGATGCTTATAGAGATTTTGTAAAAAATCCCCGCCATTTCGACCTGATTGTCTCTGATATGACCATGCCGGGTATGACCGGTGATAAACTCGCCTCAAAGATGTTAAATATTAGGCCCAACTTACCCATAATTTTGTGTACAGGATTTAGTGAAAATTTTTCTGAAGAACAAGCGTACGACATTGGCATTAAAAAATTCTTTTACAAACCGATTTCTAACACTGACCTTGTTCATTCGATGCGAAATATACTCGATAATATTTGAAGTTGTCAAAAAAAATTCTAAAATGCTGAACGATCAGATATTTTATCTTTCATGAGGAATTAAAAAGTTAAATTTACGCATCAGGTTCAATGAGTTAGCATTAATGCATTCGAATGATATCCATTATAGTTTAATAACCTTTGTCTTTTGTGAGTACCCTACTACTCATATTATATGAATTGATTTACTTGTAAGGCAGAACCCATATGAAACAACCTTGGTTTTGATATTTCTCCATAGCAGTTAAGATTCAAATGAACGATTTTGACAATAAGAGTATTTCGTGATAATTGTTGATTAATAAAATTTGGATGATGATATTCAATTAGTTGTTAAGCCTCCTTTTTGCAATATTTTAAACGTTCGTATTCTCTGTCTCTATTCTTCCTGCATTGATCTTTAACCACCGCATTTTATGGTAGGACTGTTTGTTATGGGAATAGTATTTTCTATAATTTAGGAGGTGTTACTATGTTAGGTTATTTGCCAAAAAAAGAATTAATCTTTTTTACCCCAGGAAAGTCAGGTTTAGTATTCGCACGCCCTGCGAATCATTATATTTCCATCGAGCAGCTTTTAAAAGTTCAGGAACGACTGGTGCTAAAAATGAAAAACTCTGTTGTTTACATTGAAGATCGTCGGGAAAAACAAAGACAGTTTATCCCGACTGACTTTTTGTCTAATATTGGTAGGCGCCATCAAATGGCTTGAGTATGGATGAACCAAGAAATCCACTCTCCATTTTGCATGCAAGTACAGATAAATTAATGTTATACCGATTTAATATTCAAAATAAGCGGTATCACCCGTTTCATTTACCTTGTTGATGATGAGATTTGCTGTCCCTGAAATGTTTCGTTAATTCACAATTCAAGATGTGACCCCATTTCCTCAGTTAATTCACAATTCAAGATGTGATCCCATTTCCACTTATCAATCAGGGTGTAGTACTCGATCTGTATTAATCCTGTGCAGAAAAGTGCGCCACTCCCAGCGCGTAAGTCAAAGAAGGAGGGGGGTGGCAACCGGACCCAGTCCAATGCAGCTAAAGAACCGAGTCTCAAGTATTCCACCATTGACGAAAACTAAAAAACTACAGCCTGGGATAGGAAACGCCGTATCAGTTGCAGCCTGTACTGTAAGTTACATTAAAATGATCCAATATGTTCCATACGGCACCTTTTTCTAAATAGTTCAGCCGGCAGTTAATGCCCTGTTCGATAAATTCACGTAGATCCGGTGCATCGGCAGCACCACTATCTCCATTGTCCATTTCCAAATCAAATATATTGAAAATCAGCGTTTCCATACCGCCGATTTGATCAAATGGTTCATCCGTATTGGTATCTGCAATATCCCATAATACGCCTGCCACCGTTGCTTCACTCTCATTTCCTGCTGAGGTATCGCAGCAATTGTTGCTGTCGCTTAACGGTTCAAAGCAATAAGGGCTTTCTGACCTGTCCTGATAATAAGTTAAAAACTTGGGATAATCCTTAAGGGATAATGCCGCATAGGTCGATGGAACGATTGTACCGAAATATTCTGCAAACCCTTCACTCCAGGCAAACTCTTCGTCTTTATCCGCTGTGCAGAAATCATGGCCTGAACCCCACCAGTAATCATCATTGGTGCCGATGGCATCCTGGAGATAATGACCGTATTCATGAATGATGGTGTAGTCACTGAAACCGTCTGCGGCTTCCAGGTAAATTTCTTCATACATTGGATTATACTTGGAACCCGCTGCATCGGGCCACTGGACATCGACATATCCGATGTTGTCATTATCACTTCTTTTTCCATCTGCGTACTGCCTGGCATATAAAATGGCATCGGCTATGTTAAAATATTCCGAACCACCGGTAAAAGTACCGCTCTCGTCACTACCCCCTCCGCAGGTGACCGCATCGGTTTCTTCCTCCCAATACCCTTGAAAATCTATATTGGTATTCCTGCCGATCTTAAGATCTCCAAAATTAACGATCCTTGATGGCGGGATCTCCCGAGAGCCACTATGCCACCAGACCAGCTCATGACAGTCATCCAGATCTTTGGCAATTCTTACAGCATAATTAAACCAATATGGATCATAATCATCAATATGCCCCAGCCTGACAAACGCTGATTTAAAATTCATTTTCGGGACCCAGAAAATAAAATTACCTTGACTGTCAGTAGGCCACTCGGCCTGGTGTGTCGGCGAAGTACAGGGGTGGCTGTCACAGAATCTTACGAGTATGTTTCCATGCCGGACCGGTTTGAAAAGGTCTGTATCACTGTCCGAGTCTTCATAAAGGAGTCTTCCTCTGACTTCGATATACCCACAGGGCATACATTGTGATCCCCCGCAGTCAACACCTTCTTCGTCATAATCCTGTATGCCGTTATTACAGCAGGAGTCACAATCCGCATAAATGGATTTTAAACTGCAGTCCACAGAGACTTCATCCTGATTTTGAATCCCGTCGTCGCATGACGGCATCATGCACGCCCCGTCTTGGCAGTTTCCTTCACACTCATAGTGTGATAAATGCACATTGCATCCGTCAATGGTCGGAATTGCAAGGCATTCTTGAAGGGTCTGATCAGAAAGACAGGTATCCACACATCCCGGGGTACTGCCTTTTTCATAGATATCCGCACCGCCGTCCGTATCGTAGCAGTCGAAACTTTCTATTTTTTTGTAACAGAGTTTAAAAACCGGAAAATTACCATCCCATTCCTCACCGCATGGAGTACTCGAATAGGCCATGAAGCTGTTGGGGCCAAAATGATTTTCAGCCTCCTGGCCTGTTGCACATTTATATCCATCCGGACAATTGCAAAGGTCATCACAAAGACCGGGGGCGCCAGGAGTAGGGTCGCTGCAATCGACACCGTCCTCACCCTGGTTCTGAAGCCAATCATCGCATGTAGGCGGCAGACATCTGCCGTCTTCGCAAACTGAATCACAATCGTAATACGCAACATTAACCTGACATTTGCCGTCGACCACATCAACATAACATTCGTTCACCACCGTGGGTGGATGGGAAAATTCAGAACACCGGTCCACACAACCCGGGGCACTGCCTTTGACATCGTAGGTTTTGCCGCCGTCGGTATCAATGCATTCATCAATGGGTATTTCGCTGTAACAGTATTTTGCCATGTACAAGTCTCCCACCCAGCCATACCCGCAAACCTTATCTGAGCAGGCGTTAAAACTGCCGACACCAAATTTTGCATCTGCATCCGGACCGGTGAGACATTCGCACCCTGGCGGGCAGATCAAAGACATCATTTCCGGTTTCACCGCCATAAAACGGGCGGCTTCGTATTCACTCATATTCGGATCTGTTTCGCCATCTGAACTGTTCATCCCGAAAAGACCGGCAAACCATTCAACATCATAGCATTCCTGATCCGAACTTCCTAAGCCAGCTGTAAATTCAGACAGATCAGATCCGTCGACATCACTGTCGACATCACCATCTGCATGGTCTGGATTTTCATCATCCAGACAGTCATCAACCCCGTCGCTGACTTCGACGTATATTCTTTTTTGAATCTGTTCGTAATCGACTTTGTCGAAACTCAACAGAAAGGTGACCGGAATAAAATATGTGCCGGTCTCATTCAGCCTCAGGTCAAACTGCACCTCATAGGGCATGCCCACCCTTCTAAGATATCTTTTTTGAACTGCCTCGGATAACAATCCAATATTCTCATGGAGGGAGGTAATACCGACAACAGCCTCTTCTCCGGTAAGGACTGTCGAAGAAATTCTGGCGATCAATGCAACAGTGGTTCCCTTTATTGGTTTTCCGGAAATAGACAGTTCCAACGCACCTTTTTTTGCCTGGGGACGAAGATCTCGGATTAAATGGATACTGGCATAAGCCGCTGTTCTGACATTTTCATTTTTATCACCCATTGCCAGTTCTTTCAGATACGCAGAGACATTATCCGGCTCGTTTCTGTTCAGCGCAATATCTGTTAAAGCCAAGACCCCACGTTCTCTTACATAAGGATCGAGGCTCGTATCTAAGATTTGTTTTATGGAGTTGACATAATGATCCGGTAGATCCCGCTGCATAGATTCCAGATACCTGATCGCATCGTTTTCAGGGTCAGCACACCATCCAATGCCATATATGAGTGTCATGGAGAAGAACAAACTGATGATAGCTCCAGAAATCTTTTTTTTTATCATAACTGATTCCTCCTTTTACCTGTTAAGATTTGTTTCCAGGGATTTTCAGGTCGGAACAGCAATGAATGAGCTTGCGCAAAAAACGTATTTAATCAGACAAGGTTAAACGGTTTTCAAAAAAATAAAACCATCAAAACAAAGATTTCAGGAAACAGATGGGAACAAAACTTTTATTTTCATTGATCCCTTTCCATATCTCATAGAATAGGAACCTGCCTTTTGTCAACCTCAATATAAAGAATTTCCCGGAAAGGGTATAAATCCAGATTCCTTTCTTTATTGACTCGCTGATTTTTCATACAATTAATCACCAAAAGTATCAAAAAAATAAAATCTGTATTGATCCTTCCCCATGAAATTAAAAATGGAGTTAAGCTACTGGTATCATATGACAGAGGTCAAGACTCATTATCCCTATTCATGATTTTCTGATGGTCTGAATCCGAAAAGATTTAAGTATTGTTGACTGTTAGGTGAACCCAATACTGAACGCTGAATAGTTAAGGAAATCAAGCACAGACAGTAGATATGCGCCTGGTCGCTTCATAAACAGGTACTTTTTCAGTAACATTTTTAAACTGATATGTACCAGTGAATTCTGCATCTATTTTATCATGAACCAGGTCATAAGTGTCTTCTCCAATATAAAGTCGATTATTTTTTGATAAGGATCCAATTCTGGAAGCAAGGATGGTGACAAACCCTGATGCAGTATAAGTCCAACGTTCTCCGATTTTACTTTTCATTTTTGTAATTCCAACATAGGCTTCTCCAGAACTAATACCCAAGTGCAGTTTTATCTTTCCCCATGGATATTTATATTCTTTGTTGATCCTTTTGTTTTCCTTAATGATATCAAGAGCAGCCTTAACGGAATTTAAAGCTGACCCCTCAATTGTTTCACTTTTAAATATCACCATAATCCCATCACCTGATGTTTCATTTAATTCCCCACCATAATTATGAATACATTTTAAATAATTAGAAAAATGATTTTCTACCATATGATTAACAATCCTCTGATCGTGATTTTCGGTAATACTTGAAAATTTTTCAAAATCAACAAATAACACAGAAACAGGTGTGGCCACTTTGTCATTTGAAAGCTCCTCAGGATTTGATTCTGCCAAATTGGCAACACTTGCAGGAACAAACTTTGTTAAATTATCTTTAACTTTTACAAGAGATTCATTAATGAGGATTTGCTCTTGAAGATCTTGAGTATATTTTAGAACATCATTGTATAATCGTGCATTCTCCAGGGAAATAGCAACATAATCTGATATTGCAGATAGAAATATATTATCTGTATCAGTAAATTCATTATCCTCAGGGTTTAATGTCTGAAGAACACCGATACAGTCTCCCTGACTATTTATCAGAGGCACACACAATATATTTTCAGTTTTGAATCCTGATCTACAGTCGATGTCAACATTAAATCTGGGATCACCATACGCATCATTAATAACAATCGACTGTTTGTTTTGAAAGACCCATCCGGCTATACCTGATTTGTCTGGAATCCTAATTTCACTTCCATTCATTCCGGTTGCAACTAAAGACCACAGTTCATTGTTTTCCTCATCATGCAAAAATACGGTACTTCTCTGCGTGTTCATAATTTTATTGGTCTGCTCCATTATCAAAGGAAATAAAACTTCAATGTCTATTTCAGCTGTGATTGTTTTACCTATTTCACACAATTGTGAATATCTCTCATTTTGTTTTCTTATAAAAAGATCTGATTCCCTTCTACCTATTGCCCTTTTTTGCTTTACATAACTCATATTTATAACCTGCTTTAAAGTTAATATAGTTTAGCTAAAAGATAGCGTGTGCCTTTTATATACAATAGACGCCAGTTTTATAAAAATCTTACAATATAATAAAAAAAGCGTGTCGACAAAATTTATCAAATTGAACTATAGGTGAGTTAATGGTTCAAAAAAAGAATTGTTTGAAGATTGGTTTTCTATATATAGCACCTAATATGTCTATGATTATGGACCAGAGCCATCACTCATATAGAAGTGAACTAATTTTGGTATTGTTACTTGGAAAATTCTGTTTTTTTCCAGCTTAAACTAACGAATCGGAACTCAACAATAATCCAAAGGTGAAGTATTCGGAAGCCGAAATACTCAAAAATAAAATAATACTTTATTATAAATCACCATGAAAGCCTAAAACCCTTAATGCAAATAAGGTTAACTCTGGACAATAACTTTATCTCCAATTAAGATGATTGAGTGTTTGATTTTTTTTAATTTTGCTTTTTCCCATATACTTGAATCTTTTGTCTGAAAATTCTTAAAGTGTGAAAAACTTTTCCGATTTTATGAACTTTTTGTAATAATGTTACATTTATTTCATAGGAAAAAATATACCATAAAATACTGTAAATACGATAGAATAAGGATGTTCAGGCATCAAGAAAACGGCACGTTTTTTGCAAGAGTTATACTATATATTGAAAACTGAAAATCTTATTTGATAATCAACCATTGTTAATTTGTTATTCTTACTATCTCTTTTATTTATCCAGAACTTGAATATCTATACACACTGTTCCTGCAGTCAAATTCATTCTGCCATTTGCTTTAATAAATGAATTATTTAAAAATTAATTTAGAAAGGAGATTAATTATGAATTTTAGCTTTTTACGTTGCCATGATTCAGGCATAATGCGCGCCAGCAAGGCGCTACTGATCGGAGCCATCTGTATTGGACTATTGTTAACAACGACAATTACACAAGCGGCTGTGGTATATGATACTTTTTACGTGGAACTATCTGCTAATAATGTAGTGAATCGGTCCAATAGCGGAGGAACTGGCTTTAATAATGGAGAATGGTTTGAGTACACAGATCCTGCCGGCGGCCCAAACTGGTGGAACCAGTGGTTCTTTAACAACCGAGACATCGCCGGATCAAAGTGGATTGAGTGGAAAATCTTTCCAGAAGGTGATCCGAATAGCGTATCGAGTTGGTTATTAATTATAGCAGCCGGAATTGGCTTGATCCGACCCAACCCCCGCTCCCCGATTTAAATGAATTCATCGTTCGGGAATCGATCTATATTGGCCAACCGGGTAGTGAAATCAGCAATATTGGCGATCCGTTGTGGATACCTGATTTCAACCCAATTTGGGTTTCCATTGATATCCGGTTCCTCGATTCGGTGTCTGGTGGCTCTGTGTTCGCCTCGGGCGAGATCTGGCATGAACACGTCGTCCCCATCCCCAGTGCTTTATTTTTACTCGGATCAGGACTTATTTGGTTTGTAGGATATAGACGCAAATTTAAAAAGTAACAGTAGAGACATATTATAACCACAAAGGCAAGGTCATTCATTTGATTTTGCCTTTGTTAATTATTTTTCTACCAAAAAAATTTCTGAATTTTAATTCAACTATATAACCCACAACCGTTGTCACAGTTCATTTTCTCTAAATAATTATAATAGATTATTCTCAATCTCTTAGCTACATAAAACCTAACTTAATTACGAAAGAGTCAATTAATCAGTACTTTGATGCAAATACAATTTTATCTTGGCAGGCGCTGCTTCTGAAATGAAAGTAGATGATGAGTTGCTAAGCTCAGTTTTCACTATTTCACCCGGAAATGCAGTATCATATTCGCTTTTAATTGATTTAGAAAGAATAGGGACGCAGATCAAATGGGATGGGACTGAGTCAAAATATATCACTGAGGAAGTTCCTGATAGCAACTACGCTGAGTACTTAGACGGATTTCTGATCGATGATAATCTAATTGCTACCACTGAGCATCCCGACCTGTTAAATTATGGCTATTTTTCAATAATACCATTTATATTTGTCGGAACACAAGACCATCTATTGAATATTGTTACAATGAATGGAACAAACTGGGCTGTAACTGAAACGGCTAAAGACAGAAATGGCGATTCTGGAATAATCGAAATCATATCTTTTGGTACGCTGATGCCTGTACCCGTACCTGGAGCAATCTGGTTGCTTGGAAGTGGGCTTCTTGGCCTATTGGGAATACGTCGGCGTAAATAACGCAATCTAATATAAGAAATGAGAAAGGCAGGTAAACACACTAAGTTTCCCTGCCTTTTTTATATTTAGTTAACCCTGATACCCAACGTCCTCCAACAGATCACCACCCTGAGCAGCACTATTGGCAAGATCGTCTGCAAGTTCATTCATAGGGTTACCTGCGTGACCTTTGACCCACTGGAAAGATAGATCAGAGAACTTCTTAACAACATCCAACATGCGTTTCCACAGATCAATGTTCAGGGCAGGTTTTCCATCGGATTTCTTCCATCCTTTCTTACGCCAACCCACAGCCCAACCTTTAGTAATGCTATCTAAGACATACTTGGAATCACTGAAGATCGTAATAGGTCGATCAGTGGCATCCTCAAGCTGTTCAAGTGCTGTGATAACTGCCATCATTTCCATTCTGTTGTTGGTGGTATGCTTATAGCCCTGAGAGATCTCTTTAGTCACACCATCTTTGACCGACACGATCCCATAACCACCAGGGCCAGGATTACCAAGAGCAGACCCATCGGTATAGATCGTGATTTGTGGGTCTTCATTATGGTCTGATTTAGGGGTTACTTTGGGCTTTACTTTCAAAGAAGGTATTTGATGAGGCATCTTATCGAATACTGTGTATATTGCTTCAGGGTGCTTTTCTATGAATTCCTTGGCATCCTTACCATTAGTAAAGATAGCACCATGCCCTCTCTTTGACGTTGATATTACGTGATATTTCACCATAGATTTCCTTTTATCCATTAAATTCCCAAATCGCATCTTGCAAGTCATCATCTGAAAGATCATCAAAATGAATTTTTGGATTTGAAGCCTCTAACAGTTCCTTTATATAGTCCTCTTCAGTTATAGGGTTTGCTTCCACAATCTCTCCTCGAAAAAAAATGTTTCAATGATTTCACGAGAATCCCTATAGATCTCCAATAATCGCTCTATTAGATTGCATTGGGTCTTAATGTCAAGCTCCTTTTGAAGATTCTTAAACGCCTTGTATGTGTAATTTGATATGTTGCCTGATATGTTGTGTTGATTCATGGTTTGTTTCTTTTGTTGTAAATGGTTTTGTGTTAGTAGTGGTTGATATCGGATAATTAAAAATCACCATTGTTGTATGGATTGGTTGTAAGACTTCATTTGGTAATGGGACTTTACCGAAGGCAGCTTGTGTTGCTGATGAAGGTTAACCCGTTGGGAAACACATGTGAGTAAATATTTGCTATTCTTTCGGTCTCCCAACGGGTCACTCCCAAAGGAAGGTATTTCACCAACCTTATAATAGTATTGACACCGAAGTTCTTATTTTGTTCAATAACGAATGAACCTGCCATTTATTTACCTCCAATAAAGTCATCTGTTTATACGCAGTCAGATCCCTGATATACAGCCTCATATATCTTGATTATTCAAAAAAAATTGATCCTGGTGGGGGTGGTGTGTGATGTTTGATGGTCATGTTGTGATATTGGCCCTATCTAAGCTCCTCAAAATATCTATTGATAAGTTCATGTTGTGAAATTTCTTTGCCTTGATCATTCGCTGGCAGCTTTTTTGCTTTTGTTTTGGGTTGGCTGTATTCAATAGCGGAAAGAATCTGTGCCATTTGAAGGCTATCAAGTTTAACCTCGCTTTGAATATTAGCTTTTCTGTTAGATTCAATCAGAGCATTCAGATTAGATTGGTTTATGATCGTGGGAGTATTAAGCTGTGTATAGGTTAAAAATGCAGTAATGATAATAGCAAAAATTGATATGCCAATAGCCATAAATGCATTTCTACTGGCTTCTCTTGCGGCCCTCCTGCTTTCTTGAAGTTCTTGGTATTCGATAAGTCTGAAGTAATATTCATTAATAAGCACAAAGGCTTGCGGACCTTTATCTGCGCTACAAGGGTTAAAGCACTCATTTAGCAAACGATGAAGTGCTTTTTGTTTTATCTTTTGTTCAGGCGTTGATGGATTTTTATTTACAAAACCTTTTCCGATGGCCCAGTTAGTGATCTCATCAGCGGTTACGCCCTCTAAACCTTTTTCTGCACCATATTTTAACAGCTCAATAAATATTTTATCATTCGTATCCATTCATTTATCCTTCCCCTTAAGATTTATCCACCTTCTTTTCTATTATACTCTCCTCTGGTTAATTGGAAGTATAATATCCCTGTTAAAATAATTCTATGCAATGCCAGGAGTAAATAAAGGGAAGTACCTATACAATGTCAAGGTCTGTTATTCTTTCAGTTTGCATATCTGATAACTGCCATCTAAGCGTTTCCACATCTTTTCAAGCTTTTTATCCAGAATATCAACAGTGCTGTCATATTCCTTCAGGGTAATCTCTCCCTTTTTTAGTTTTGATTGAATTAGGAAAAGCTCGTTTTCATACCATTTGTCTGGATCAAAGTTATAAGTCATAACAATGTAAGGACCTTTTATTTATAGAGTTTGGCAGATTTATGGCATCTTAAGAAAGTGTTCATCACTATGCAAGAATGAACTTGTATTTAACCTGCTTACCAAGACCTGAACTTATTGGCAATAAGAATAAATATCAAATTTTGGGGAGAACAGATACTAATATCAGGACAAAGTTTTTATTCTACTTATGTATAAAGTTCACCCTTTATTTTAATTTTCTATTAAGTATATATTTTCAATTTAACATTTGATATTTATTTTGGTAAAAAGCACTTTTCATCGGTATGGATGGCATGATATTCAGTAGTAATAATTAGTATAATTATGAATCAATAATACATATACAAAGGCATAAAATGATAAAAAAACAATTGATTAACCCTAAAGGCAGCGAACAGATCTATCAATCAATGCAGTTTTCTCAGGCAATAAAATACAATAACACAATCTGGATATCAGGTCAGGTTGGCATTGATGAAAATTTTAAAGTTGGAAAAGGTATTGAAGAGCAGACTCAGATGGCATTTCAAAATCTTGAAAAAGTATTAAATGAAGCTGGAAGCGGAATGGAAGACATAATTGAGCTTGTAACCTACCACACTTCTATGAAAGAAATTGGCAGATTCTCCAAAATAAAGACAAAATTTATTCCAAAGAACTACCCAGCCTGGACTGCTGTTGGCGTAACTGAACTTGTATTGCCCGATCTCCTTGTGGAAATCAGAGCCACTGCCATTGGAAAATGAAATCTTTATATAACGTTTAAAACTTTCTGAGAAGAGAGGATCAAAGCAAAGAAAGCATACAAGAAAAACGATTATCAGGAGAACAAAAAAAGACTTCAAATGCGTTACAAAAAATGGCTGACGGCAAACAGGGAAAAGGAAAGAGAACGAGATCGAAGGAGGTATCATTAGACGCCCGAGAAACATATCGCCCGAGCCATGAAATATTATCACGAAAATCGTGAAAGACTATTTGAAAGAAACGGGCGTATAAGCGTAAAAACAAAGA
>JAAEKY010000054.1 GCA_024227235.1 Desulfobacteraceae bacterium
GTGGCCAGGAATTCAGATTTTGTCTGGGTTGCTTTTTCCGCCTCATCTTTCGCTTTTTCAATCTTTTTGTAGCTTTCCAGAAAGTTTTTTTCAAGCATTTGATAGTTCAATTGAATCAGACAAATTATAAACACGATCATAAGCGCAATAAAAACCAATGGTGCAACTGATTGAACTTGGGCCACCAAGGTATTCGAATTTTCCCCTTTAATATGAGCAAAAAGAAAAAAAATAGTTCTAAAACTAAAAAACAATGTGAGAAAAATAGATAACCCAACCAATACTTTATTCGTATTATTGAAAAAGGTCTTGAGGTCATTTATTGAAATTTTAACAATGCCGGAACAATAGATCGCAATGTATATTGAAAGTAAACTGGTCCTCAGATAGGCACTGGGAATAATGTAAGTTAAAATGGAGAAACAGAATAAAAAAATGCTAAAAAAGATTAAATGCAGGGAATACTTCTTATCCTTTTTTGCAAATAAAACAAATCCAAGATAAAAAAGGATAAAAGAAGCAAGAACAATGCTATTCCCAATAACAATAGCAAAAAAGTCAGGGATTCTGTCACGCAGGCCAATCAATAAAAGGCCAGTACCCATACCCAAAAAACCAATGGTCCAGTTCAAGAATCCAGGATAGGTCTTTCGCGAACTAAAAAAGTAAAACATGCAAAAAGCGAGTGTTACAGTAACAACAACCAATGATATTATAAGGGATCGAAAATCCAACATAAATATTACCGCAATTTCATCATGATCGAATAGTTAAATATTAAGGTTTGAAAACAAGTAATAAATGGATTCTTTAACGATTTATTTCATATTGTATTTATATGATAAAAAAGGGAGAGAGGCAAGAAAAAATAAAAAGCAGCTTTTTTGCAAAAGAAACAAAAGCTGCTTTTCAATTTATAATAGTAAGGTCTTATCTAATAACCGTCCTTAAAAAAATCTGCTGCAGCTTTTACATCTTCAGGGCAAAAGACAAAGAGGCATTTACCATCTGAATCAGATACTGACCCATATACATAATTAATATTAATCTGTTCCTCACCCATTTTTTTTGTAATTTTTGTAAATTCACCGGGTTTATTTGTAATGTCGATGGTAACCACTTCTTTGGAGTCAAATAGATAATCGTTCTCCTTTAAAAGAACAATGGCTTCATCTGGTTTGTCAACGATGAGTCGAGTCAAGGCAAATTGAGCAGAGTCTCTTCTCATGGAACTGTAACTGGCAGATGATGCGAGCCTTTTTAAAGATTTACCTCTGGCTTCAAAAAGGTTTTGGACATAGGAAGACGCATCCTGGATTGTAATGGCATCAATGTTAATATTGGCCCCGGCTAAAAGTTCACTTAGTTGTGCCAGTTCACCTGGTGCATTTTTAAGGAAAAGAGATATTTCGATTCTGATCATGCTGCCTCCCTTTTTGGTCTGTATGTTTACATTTAACTGTTATTCGCGATATCCACTCCATCATCAAACGCTTTCATGTTCAATGGAATAATTTTTGCTTTAGCTGCAAATTCCTCTTTCACACAGTTTTTCAAAAGCGCCAAATCAACAACCTCTGATTTGGCCGCAAATGAGCTTAATGCGACAATGTTGGCTGCTCTAACACTACCGGCTTTAATCGCAATATCATTGGCCGGAACAATCAGTTCAGTAATGTCATCTCTCTGACTTCTGGTTGGAATAAGAGAACTGTTAATAAAGATAACTCCCCCGGGTTTTACATCGTCGGCAAATTTTTCCAGGGATGGGCGGTTCATTGCCACAAGATGGGTTGGGTTTTTAATGATGGGTGAACCGATCCGTTTGTCACTGATGACAACAGTACAATATGCTGTCCCCCCCCTCATCTCAGGTCCATATGAGGGTACCCATGCGACAAAATAGTCTTGTTTCATTGCAGCATATGCTAAAAGTTTAGCACTGAGCAAAATTCCCTGGCCGCCAAATCCTGCAAATTTTATTTCTTTTTGCATTGGTTTCTCCAAAAAACAACTATAAAAGTAAAAAATCTATCAATACCTATTCAGGTACCTTATAATCTCCAAGTTCATAATATGGCAGTAAATTATCTTCAGCCCATTTTAATGAATCAAGAGGGGTTAAACCCCAGTTTGTTGGGCAGGTGCTGACAACTTCCACAAAGCTGAAACATTTTCCTTCTACTTGATATTCAAATGCTTTTTTAATCGCCTTTTTTGTTTTATTTACCTGAGCTGGTTTTAAAACCGCTTGTCTGGTAACATATCCAGGGGTAACAAGTTCTCCCAAAAGGTTGGCCATTCTAATCGGCATACCGGTCTGATCTGTATCACGACCAGTGGGTGCAGTAGTGGCCCGTTGGCCTGGCATGGTTGTTGGCGCCATTTGACCGCCAGTCATACCATAAATAGCATTATTAATAAAAATAGTTGTAAATTTTTCGCCTCTGTTGGCAGCATGGATGATTTCACCCATACCGATACTGGCAAGGTCTCCATCTCCCTGGTAAGTGAAAACGATGAGATCGGGTCTGACCCTTTTAATACCTGTTGCCATGGCAGGCGCGCGACCGTGGGCTGCTTCCTGGAAATCACAGTCAAAATAATTGTATGCAAGAACTGCACACCCGACAGGGGCGATTCCTACTGTTCTACCTCTGATACCGAGTTCATCAATTGTTTCTGCTATCAGCCGATGAACAATACCATGGGTACAGCCGGGGCAATAATGTGTCATATTATCACTTAATACTTCCGGCGTTGAAAATGCTTTTCCCATTATATCTTTCTCCTAAATTTAACGATTAGAGCAGTGCTTTGATAACTTCGATGATTTTTTCAGGTGTTGGAATATCACCACCGCATTCACCGTAGAAATTAATTTCTCTTTGGCCTTTAACACAGCGTTCAACATCCTCCACCATGTGTCCCATGCTCATCTCAATACTGATGACTGATTTGCAGCTTTCTTTGGTTGCAGCAGTAAAAACGGCTTCCTCAGGGAATGGGAATAAGGTCTTGGGCCTTAA
>JAAEKY010000055.1 GCA_024227235.1 Desulfobacteraceae bacterium
CCATCTTTGACATAGACGGAGACGGGTCCACAATTGGTGCAATTCGTAAAAACTTGTTCAGTCATCTGAAACCTCCCGACAGGTTATTAGTGGCGATGCCTCTGCGCTTTTGCCCAAGGCAGTGCGATATATATAATGATGTGGTTTCTGAAGGATATCGACTCTGACTTTGCCCTTGCTTACCAAAACTGAATGTCCTGCTTAGGCTCGATTTCGATATCCAACTGAAATTTTTTAAAAATCATCAAAATCGCGCTATGCTTAGGATTTTAAAAAAACTTAAATCCGCTCGCTTTGTTGCATATAGTTGAATCGCATCTTGATTTTTGCAACATTATTTGAATAAAAGATTGCATGTAATTTGTCAAGTCATATTTTTCAGCGCTAAGTTTTTTAATTGATTAATGAATTTCCAATATTCGTTTTAGCTGGATAGGCTTAATCGCAAGGTGCACCCTCGCAGTGGGACCAGCAGCAGGAAGTGATTGTCATTTCAATCTCATGGGAATTTCTTATTTATAACTCAATCGATCCGCAATGCAACCCCATATGTCCAGTAATTATAATTAACCG
>JAAEKY010000056.1 GCA_024227235.1 Desulfobacteraceae bacterium
GCTCATGTTGGCCAGAAAATCGGATTTGGCACGATTGGCCACTTCAGCAGTTTCTTTGGCGAACCTTAACTCGGCCGTCCGTTTCCTTTCAGTAATGTCTTCTATAATTCCCTCGAAATAATTAATATCCCCTTTGTCATTTAAAACAACATGAGCGCTGATGGATACGGGGATAATATTCCCGTCTTTTTTTGCGAGATGTGCTTCAAAATTTTTAAGATAACCTTTCGACTTCATAAGATAATTAAACTCATCCTGCTCTACAAAATTTATACTGATATTTCCATCCGAATCAACCGGGGTGATAAAGCCGTCTGCCGAGGAATCATACCCTAAGATCTTTAAAAAGGCTGGATTTGCAATCAATATATTACCCTCCGGATGGATTTGAAAAATACCATCCCTGGCGTTTTCAAAAATACTGCGGTATTGCTTTTCAGATTCATCCAGCCTTTGGTTGATTTCCGACAGCTCGCTGACATAATGCTTTATTTCAGAATTGCGTTGCACCAAATTGGCAGCCATTTTATTAAACGTATCAGCCAATGTTCCGATTTCATCTTTAGAATGAACATGTATCTTTTGGTCCAGAACCTTCTCTGCAGAAAAGTTTTTCATCTGTTTGGTGATATCTACAATTGGCTGGGTAATAAAATGCCCCATGACTAGGGTAACAAAGGATGCAAACACCAATCCCACAACAAGCCCGCCGATTTGATAAATAATGACCTTTTGTACGCTTTGGTTCACAATAGCTTTGGATGTATAGGCTGATGTGTAAACAACAAACTGATTATTATATACGTATGGCTTGAGCAATATGTGGTAGCTTTGATCATCGATATCGATATCAAAAAACTGGATGGATTGAGAAACGGATTGACCTAACGGTCTCTTTAATTGATTGAGGCTCCCCATATGACTTCCCAGCAGCAATTTGCCGGAAGTTGAAAACAGGTCCACTTGCTTTTTAGTCTTTTGCGCAAACTTTAAAATAAAATCATTACTCACTTTTTTCCTGAGCAGGACACTGCCGGATATTACATTTTTTTCTTCTCCCAGTTCAGTATAGATGACATTCAGGACCGAAACGATGCCTTCAATGTACAGTTCGTCGTCGATTGTCATAAATCTGATTTGTAAGGTTTGAGGCAAATCGATATAATCCGGTATGTTTACATTGGGATTAATGGGAAGCCATTGTTTTGAAATACAGTGAGACAGAATTGAATCGGCACTTGGTTTGAAGTGATGATACGCTTTTCTTGCCTGCTCAGGCTCAAC
>JAAEKY010000057.1 GCA_024227235.1 Desulfobacteraceae bacterium
TATCTAAAGCAGCCAATTTATCTATACCGATACCTGTAACAATCGGGAAATCTTTATCTCTGGCTAATTGAAAAATCATGTAACGCATTTCACCACACCAGCGATCAGTTGATTCTACAAGAAATCTTTTTTCGATCCAGTCACGGATTTTTTTGGCTACCAAATCTCCATTGGTATTGGTGATTTTTTTAAATAAATCGTTGACCAGATCCGATTCCATGCTGAAATGATATTCCTCTTCACTCAAATCATTAAGGGCTTGTTCAGCCTCAATATATTCACGGATCAAACCACGGATACTGTCATGATCTTTAAAATCCAAACCAAATTCAGACCAATATCGGCCCAACAGATCAAGACTTAAAAGGAATAAGGCCCTAAACCAATCTATAGAAAGGCTCAAATCGTCAACTCCAACAAATTTTATTTTTTCCATAATGTAATCTCCTTTTCTTTAAATTGGGGAGGCTTGAAGTGGCCATAAAGGAGAAATACAATAGTTAATCAATTTGTCCGCCCAATTTTTTTTAAACATGCTATTCCACCTTTTAAATACATTTTAATAATTTAGGTCTAACCGGTCGCCGCTCCTCCAGTAAGTATACCTGCTGCAATATAGAGCAAATAACCAAGTATTGTTCCGAGTGTTATTGCACCTGTTGTCTCTGGATCAGGCGTTGGGAGTTTTGGGAGGTTTATTGTGAATTCCGTCATTACAGATTTTGGCGGCTCTAATATTCCTGATCCATACTCTGGTTTATTGTTCGCATAAGCCTCTGCTCTTTCAATAACCTCCCCACTACCATCGCCATCGCCTGATTTTTTATCACACTGACTTTTTTTACTTTTCCAGCTTTTTAATTCCTTTTTTACATTTTTTTGTCCCAGTTTATATGCATCCATATGACCTTTCATGCGGGTACTCATTGATCCGTCCGGTCGCGGCGTATATTGAGATCCTTTCTGTGCGTAATTTGACCACATTTCTGCCATCCCTCGTTTGCCGTTCCATGATCCTCCTGTTTTTTTTGCATACAAAGCATCGTAAATTCGCTCATAGATTTTTTTACATTTCGGATCAACAGGTGGTTTTAGCGGTGGGACAATGACCCCTGCGGCGCATACCGTATTCCCATGATTCATAAGCATCTTGTCCGACAATCGGCAGACATTTTTCCCTTCAAAAAAGACATTGGGAGAATAGGTGATCCAGGTGGCCTCAGCCAAGTGGGTGCCAGAAATGATCCCTCCGATCGAGCCGCCTTCATCTCCAATGCTCTTGCTGAACTCAGAGCCCTTGTTGGCGCACATATGGCCGCCGTCGGCGGTAATGGTGACGGTGCCCTTGGCAAGGTCTTTTGAATAGGCGGTGTTGGAGTAGTTCCGCGGGACAGGGCCGTTTGAGGTCGGGGTGAGGCAGATATCCGGCAGGGTGGCTTTTGCCACCCCTCCGCTATCTTTATGAACGAGGGTCAGGCCGTTTATGTTAATTGTGACCGCCATTGTTATTCACTTGCTCCTTTTTGTTTGAGGGTTTCAATCAGCATGGCACTTCTTTCGCCTGTGTCCGAACCTGTAGCCGCAAGATTTGCAGGGCCTTTTTGATTGCCCTGCAAGGCGGTATGAACGGCAAGGGATATGAAAAGCGGACCTGAGGCTGCGCCTGCATCCCCCCAGAAGTCGGCGGGTGACATGAACTCGTCCGGCGTTTTAAATGCCTTGCCGCATTTAAGAAGGGCAAAACCGAACTCATCGGCTTTGTACCTGAGACCGTTGAGGTCGCAGATTATCTGGTCAACAGGACCGGTATCCCGGGTGGCAAGGGATATGGCCTGGGACAGGCCTTCACCAGTGCAGACCGTGTCTGTATTGATCTGGTTTTTTTCCAGAACAGTAAAGCCGGCCCGGATACGGGCAACCGCTGAGATATCCTGTCTCGTTAACAGCTCTTCCGATGCCAGCAGGCAAAACCCGGCCCCTTCACCAGGCACAAATCCCCAGGGGTTAGAATCTGAAAGGATCATTCCCTCGAATTCGAGCCATTCCAGGGCATCTGGATCAATCCAGGAATCTATCCCGCCGACAAGGCACAAGGGAGCCTGGCCCCCTGAGATGATATCACACCCTTTTTCAATGGCCATGAGGCCGGCACTGCGACCGGAGCAAACGGTTTCCACATGTGTATTTTCTATAAACGGGCGGTTAATATTTTGAAAACAGGCCTTGATTTCCTCGACCATATTTTGGCTGAACCCTTGCCTGATGCAGGGCAAACCGATTATGACCGGAAGATCAATTTTGTGGGCAAGGACAGCGCTGATGGAATCAAATGCTTCATTAGCTGCCGAAAGACCAAGTTCACAAAACCGTTCAATGCTGTCCATTAAAACGGGCAGGTACTGAGCATGGGCCGTGATAAACGATTTCCCCAGGGAATCCACCATAAACGGATGAGAGGCAATGCGGTTGATCCCCGCTTTTACAGAAGCCGCTGTTGTCGGGGCGCAATACCCCACTGCGGTTGTTGCCCCTGTTCCGGTAATATACACTGGCAAAGCATTATTTTTATGCATAGGTTTCTTCATGTGATGACTGTTTTTCCAATATGTGATCCTGATTGTGGCAGTTCAAGGCTGTGTGCCATACCATGCTGAATCCCGGGATATCCGGTTCCAGTATAATGGTTTTGACATATTCGATGTTTGGCGCTTTTTTCCCTTTGAGATTCTTTTTTGACGACAAACCCGGTTCCTAAAGGATTTTCAGGAAAACTGGCAGGAACCGAGTTGCGTATTTTTGAATCATCTGTACCGCAAAAGGTGTTTTCATAGGCCAAGGGCATTTTGTAAAAAGGAACAGGGGATAACAGTTCCATGCGCACTATGAATTTGCTTTTTTCGAAAGCGAGCATGTCAAAAAGGTGATTGTGTGTCAACCCCCATGGCCAAAATAGGCTGGGGCACTCCGACCCTGGTCACAATCACCCTGGGGATCATCATCCATGATTTTCTTGTTTTAAGAGGATACAGAAATCGCTTTATAGGAAAGAAGTTATTGCAGGAAGTAGAAAACATTGCAAAAAAAATGCACTGCTGCAAGATTACTCTTGAAGTGCAGGAGAAAAACACTTCTGCTCGCAGGCTCTATGATTCGTTTGGTTTTAAACACTCTTTTCTTGATACAGAGGCTGGTGATCAATTGTTTTTTACCAAGGAGCTTTAAATCCTCAGGATTGATAGTCCTTTTCGGAAAGGAAGGCCGTATTGATTGCAGCAACCATTGATTTGGCGCCACTCAACGTACTGAATTGATGCGGGTATTGACACATCGGGCCACTCTTGACATATATATATTGATTCGCTTTCATGCAAGTTGCTATTATATTGTAATTATAGTGTATATGTTTTGAATGAATAAAAATTGATGGCCAATAAATTGAAAAAAAAACCTCCTACAAGAACAAAGCGGTCAACAGGTTCACCTAAAATAGACCATGATGGATATCGCCTTTTTGTTGAAGATATTGCGGATGGTTTTTTTAAAACCAATCTTAGAGGAGATTTTATTTTTTTTAACGATTCATTTTGTAATAGATTTTTCGGTTACTCCAGAAAGGAGATGAAATCCAGAAATTACCGAAATTTTATGGATAAAAAAAATGCCGACATTGCGTTCCAAAGCTTCAATCAGCTATATAAAAGAGGGCAGGGAATCGCAAATTGCATCTGGAGCGTTAAAGACAGAAGTGGTGATATCCATATCCTTGAAGTGACGGTTGAGTTAACTTATGACGAAAATAAAGTGATTTCCGGTTTCAGAGGCATCGCACAAGATGTTACGGAAAAGCATCTTGCCTTACAAAAAGCTGTTGAGGCCGAAAAAAAGGCTCAAGAAAAGTATAAACAAAGCCAATTGACGGCTAAACTACTTGAGTCCCTGCTGCAGTTTTTACCCGATCCGGTCCTTGCATTCAACCTCGATAATACCGTGGAATACATCAATCCGGCATTTGAAAAGGTATTTGGATGGACCATTCGAGAGATCAAACAAAAAGAAATCGATTTTATCCCGGAATATTTAAAGGAGCAGGCTCGAAAAGGGATCAAACAGTTAAATCAAGATAAATCGATCCATAATTTTAAAACCAAAAGAATGACCAAAGACGGACGTGTTCTGGACATCATCGTTGATGGTGCCATTTTCTATGATGAAAAAAATAAGCCTGCGGGGCAGGTGTTAACCCTTCGCGATTTCACCAGACAAAACCGCATTTCAAGAACCAATCAAATATTGTTTAAAATATCCGAATCGTTGCAGCAATATCAACGCTTGGATGACCTGCTCACTTCAATCAATAAAGAGATAAAAAAATTGATGGCCATCAAAGGGGCTTTTGTTCTCTTATTGGACGACAATAAAGAGGAGTTTTTCTTTTTTTCCGCTCTCCTGGAGGGCACCGAATCCGAAAAAAAATTCAAAAAGATACGATTTGCAGCGGACCAGGGCGTTTCCGGCCAGGTTTATAAAACCGGTAAACCGCTTATTGTTCATGATGTATCGAAATGCTCGTTTTTCCTGAGAAGGGTTGATGAAGAGACGGATCTTGATGCAAAAAATATTCTCACCGTTCCCATTCATTTAAAAGATAATATCATCGGTGTTCTCGCTGTTGTGAACAAGGTCAGCGGGCCTTTTGACGATAATGATATCGAGTTGTTAAGCGCCATCGCAAGCACCATTGCACTGCCCATTGAAAATGCAAGAATTAATGAAAAATTGCGAAAATCCTATGATGACCTTCAAAGCATCAATAAGGCCAAGGACAGAGTCATTCATCATTTGTCCCATGAACTAAAAACCCCGGTATCTGTTTTAGCCGCATCTTTTAAACTATTATCAAAAGAGCTGCAAAAGCTGGGTATAAAGACAGATACAATTGATCGCATTATAGAAAGAGGAAAACGGAATCTCAAACGCATGATAGAAATCCAATATGAAGTGGAAGACCTGTTAAAGAAAAAAAACTATCAGGCCTATCATATGCTGTCAAAAATGCTTGAGACCTTAAAAGATGAACTGGAGGTTCTGTTTGAATCTGAACTGGAACAGAAAAACCTGATACCCGTAATTCGAAGTAAAATAGACAAACTATTCGGCCACAAAGAGTTGGAATCGGTGCCGATCAGGTTAGACCACTTCTTAGAAAAAAAACTCGGGTCTTTGTCCACATTGTTTGGGCATCGGCAGTGCAATATCGAAACGAAAATCAACCAGCCGATCACTGTGAACCTTCCCAGGGAAATATTGCATTATGTAACAGAGGGGATCATTCGCAACGCAATTGAAAATACACCGGATTTGGGGACAATCAAAATTAAGATCAGGCAAACCAAAAAAAACGCTGAACTAACCATTACCGATTTTGGTGTCGGCATAACAAGAGAAAAGAAACGTCTGCTTTTCGAAAATTACTTTAATGCTCCCGATACGTTGCTCTATTCCACAAAAAACCCATATGATTTCAATGCCGGCGGCAAAGGTTTTGATTTGCTGAGATTTAAAATATTTTCTGAACGATATCACTTTAAAATTGAAATTAAGTCCAAGCGTTGCCATTTCATTCCAACTGATGAAGACATCTGCCCTGGAAACATCGACCAATGCTCCCATTGTCTGGACATATCCGATTGCCACAAATCCGGAGGTACAACGATTCGTCTCATCTTTCCAATCATGCAGGCGTAATCATCATCGTTGACGATTCATCAAATGACAGGCAGCGTAATGGAGAAAAACGCGGCAAAAGCTCAAACGGAATTGAATAAAGAGGATACAACCATGTCTGACCCATCCGATTCATTTTTCAGGGAAGTAGATCTTGAGTTTCTTGTCCATGAATTAAAAGATCCACTTGCTATCATAGAATCAAACATGAACATGCTGCTAAAAAAGGAAAATAAATACGGACCTTATTCAAAGCAATTGGAAAAAGTATTAAA
>JAAEKY010000058.1 GCA_024227235.1 Desulfobacteraceae bacterium
ATTTCACCATCAAACTTGACCATGGCCCAGGCCTTTTCCATTGCGATTCGTTCCACCGAGGATTCAAGTTCCACAAGAGTCTGACCCTGCTCGATCCGGCTGCTTCTGTCCACTGAAATCTTTTCAACAATGCCTTCTGTTGGAGCGCCGATATCAACAACCGTAAAAGGCTCGATCAGACCGTCATACTCAATAATATCAGCATGGACAAATGCTGACAAAAACAGTACAAAACCAATTAGTATAAGTAAGAAGGCAATCTTTTTTTGTAATATCAACATGGGGGGTTTATCTCCTATTCAATTGTAAAGCAAACAGTGTACCAAGTCGTAAATAAAACCCGTTAGGCATGCGGAAATATTTGATAAGTAGCGAGCGGTAACCGCCATAGCGGGTAAGGTGCTGGTTTTATAACTATTTCTATACCAAAAAAAATTAAAACGCCTGGAATGGAGTATTTTAAATTGTATAAATGACAATTGTTGTTGTTGTTTATACAAAAGACGGCGGACCGTACAGTAAAATTTTACCTTCTGTTTTTCTATTTCAATATATTCAAATTCAATATTGTTATTTTTTCTTACCATTTTTGAACTTATGCAAAATTTGCTTAAACTTTTTTTCAAGGACTAAGAATGCAGCTACGATATCTGGATCAAAATGAACACCCTTCCCAGCTTCAATTATCTTAACAGCATTTTCATGGGAAATAGCAGAACGATATACCCTTTTGGATACCAGAGCATCATACACATCTGCCACTGCCATCAAACGACCAGCCAATGGTATTTCTTCCCCCATAAGATTCTGTGGATAACCTGTTCCATCCCATTTTTCGTGATGGGAATATATAATATCCCGTGCTACTTTTAAAAAATCCGGCGAATCAATAACGCCACAGGATTCCTGGGCAGTATCTAAAGCCTCTTTCCCAAGACTGGTATGGCTTTTCATTAATTCAAATTCCTCATTTGTAAACTTACCTGCTTTTAAAAGAACTTTGTCCGGAATCCCCACTTTACCAATATCATGCAATGGTGCTGTTTTATAAAGTAACTCAATATATTTAGGATCAAGAATACTATCAAAGCGAGGTATTGTTGCTAAATAATTTGCCAATATTTTAACATAATCTTGAGTACGCTTTATGTGATTACCAGTTTCATCATCTCGAATTTCAGCCAGAGATGCTAAAGATTGTATGGTGACATCCTGAGTAATGGCAAGTTCTCTGGTCCGCTCCCATACCCGCTGTTCAAGCAACTCGTTATTGTTCTTTAGTTCATGGCGAGCCACTGCCAGCTCCAGATGAGTTTTTACCCTGGCTTTGATTTCGTTGATTTCAAATGGTTTTGTCACATAATCAATCGCACCCAGCTCAAAACCCTTGGTTTTATTCTTAATCGAGGCAAGTCCGGTTAAAAAAATGATGGGAATAGACTTGTATTCATCAGATTTTTTAAGCTTGCG
>JAAEKY010000059.1 GCA_024227235.1 Desulfobacteraceae bacterium
CACTTATAAAACTCGTCACTAGATGGCGCTGCAAACAGATCTAAATCACACACATTTAAAGGTAAATCATCATTTGAAAAAAACTTCCAATAATGATACCACGACACCGATACATAAGTTCAAGTACACGTGCGCGCTATTTTACAGCTTTCTGAAAGCTTAAAACATGATATATGTAGGCTTTAGAGTTGTTGAATCGGAAAGTCGGGAAGTCGGGAAAAGTCTAAAAATCGGAAAAAATCGGATAAAATCGGAAAAATCGGATTTGATTTCCTATTAGACTTTTTGGCAAAAATAGTACCATAAAAACAGATCCACAAGATTCCTTTTCTTCTTAAATAGTCGGCATTTTTGCAGGCAATTTGGAGATAGCTATCCCATCTACGACTTTTTCCCACTGTGCATTTTCAAATGTCTCCTCAAAGTGCCTGCCTCAGAGGAGGCAAATCCACATTGGTTGCACTTGTGTAACTTTCCTCCAATGTGCGTCTTCAAATGTCTCCTCAAATTGTCTGCACGAGAGGATGTAAAGTCACATAGGTTACATTTGTTTGACTTTTCTCCACTGTGTGTTTTCAAATGCGTCCTCAAATTACCTGCCTGGGAGGATGTATACTCACATTGGTTGCATTTGTTCAACTTTTCTCCGCTGTGTGTTTTCAAATGTGCCCTTTAAGCCCTTGCATAATAGGATGCAAATTCGCATTGGTTGCATTTGTTAGACTTTCTCCACTGTGCGTTTTCATATGTGTCTTCAAATCCCCTGCCTGAATCGATGCAAATTCGCATTGGTTGCATTTGTTTGACTTTTCTCCACTGTGCCTTTTCAAATGTCTCCTCAAATTATCTGCCTGGGAAGAGCTATAGTCACATTGGTTGCATTTGTTCGACATTTGGGCATTGTCCAAATGTCCAAATAGCAATTAGACCCCCCCCCCCCTCACTCAAACGAACACTCTGGGGCAATGCTTCCCTAAGTGCCCCAAACCATCCCAATTTATTAAGTAGTCTCTTATTGGGACTTTGGATATATGGTAAATGGTTCCCTTTTCATCTCCCAAGTGGGATCCTTCTTTTATACATAATTTGTTGCTTCCTAAATGCCTGCACTTCGGGTCAGGGTCCTGGATTAGAATATTTTTTTTAAACGCTTATAACTCTGGAACCAGAGGTCCTACATATGTGGGACGCATCTTAAAATAACCACAAGAGCAAGGGCTTTCTACCTGTTAAAAAATCGGATAAAAACGACTTAAAACGACTTGGGCATCCGACTTTTATTAGACTTTTTAAAATCCGATTCAACAACTCTAGTAAGAATACAAAACGGGTAGTTTTTTGGGTACTCTCTAACAACTAATATGGCATTTTGTCATTAAAGCAGCCTCAATGATATCATCTTTGGTAGTTTTACCCTTAAATTTGCCTTCTTTGCCCATTTCATGCATTTTAGGTCGACAATTTGTTACAATATACGCGCTTTTTCTTGGGGTAAATTCATTTGGAAAGAATTGATCTGTGTAAAGAATTTGACATTTTGCAACTCTGAGTATGGAGTCTACTGTCATCAGCTCAATCCCGTGTCAACCAGAGTTGCATAATGTCACGGATATTGCGGATATATCCATGTAAAAAATCTTGAGGACTGGGGTAAATTTTCTGAGAGTAACATACGCGTTTTTGACGTTGGGTAAAGCTTTATGAAAATGATCCCAAATACGGGG
>JAAEKY010000060.1 GCA_024227235.1 Desulfobacteraceae bacterium
CCTTTAATAACTTTCATTGTTTTGCCCCTTACATATTCCCATTACAAACAATGTTAAATACTTTTTTTACAATGTTTAACAGAACATATAGCATATTGAAGAATTTGTAAATTAGTTGGAATGGCTATTATCGATTTTAATAAGTTTTAAAATCAACATTATAAAATATCTTGTATAGAACAGGAACAAAAACAAGGGTTAAAAGAGTTGCAAATAAAAGTCCAAAAATAATACTTATAGCCATGGGTTCCCACATAAGGCCACCACTGATCCATAATGGGATAAGCCCCAAAGAAGTTGTGGCAGTTGTTAAAATAATTGGACGAAAACGTTGGGTGCCAGCATCAACAATGGCATCTCTTAAAGGTTTTTTATACTCTTTTTCTTCAATTTCAATTCTGTCAAGCAAAACAATGGCATTATTAATAACGATTCCTGCAAGTGATATGATCCCTAAGAAGGCCATAAATCCCATATATGAATTCGTAATAAACAATCCTAAAATCACCCCAATTAATCCAAGAGGGATAGTCAAAAGTATAATCAATGGTTTTTTAATGGAATTAAACTGTCCAATCAAAACCAATACAATTATAAACAGCGAAATTGGCAATTTCTTAGCAACTGCTCCCATTGCATCAGAGCTTCCTTCAGCATCACCACCCAGTTCAAACGAATACCCATATCCCCATTTTTCAGATTCTTGCTCCAGCCAGGGAGTAAGTATGGATGTAATCTGGCTTGCTGTATATCCTCTATTAATATCTGATGTAATTGTTATTGTTCGCTGTTGATCTCTTCTTAAAATTTTGGTTGGCTGCCATACAACTTTTATGTCTGCAACCTGCTTCAGCGATACGTTTTTTCCAGATTGCTGCGCATAGATATTTATTGTTTCAAGTTCTTCAACTTTTAAAATTCCAGCAGTTGAGTTTTTCAAAAGAATTGGAATGGATTTATCCCCTTCACGATATGATCCTGTTTGAGTACCTGATAAAATAGTCTGTAAAGAAAGAGCAATATCCTGATTTGTAACCCCTGCAAGCTGAGCTGTTTCAGGATGGATATCAATGACAAGTTTCTTGGTCTTCATTCCCCAGTTGTCGCTTGTATTTTTTGAGCCTTCAATTTGACGTATTTTTTCTTTGACAGATTCAGACATCTGATAAAGTTTTTCCAAATCTTTACCTGCAAGCCTTACTGCAATTGGATCGACTGATCCACCCCCACTTATCAATCTTGACACTCTATATTTAGCATCAGGAAAAGAGTTAAGTATGAATTGATCCAATGCCTGAATTACTTTATCATTTGCTGCATCAGATACCGTATTGATCAAGATATGGGCTGCATTTGGACTTGATTCAGGTGGGTTATATCCAAGGTCATACTTTGGCGCACCCTCCCCTATATAGGATGACCAGCTAAGAACAGCTTCTTCGTTGTCTATGTATAAAAGTTTTTCTTTAATAAAGGTTTCTACTTGTAAAATTGACTCTTCAGTTTTCTCAATTGCAGTACCGATCGGCAATTCAAAATTGACCGTTACAATGGCTTTGTCGCTTTTTGGCATAAATATGAACGGTACAAAGCGAAAAAGAAAAATTGAAATAACAAACATCATCAGGACTGATATTATCGTTACAGCAGACCTCTTTAAACAAAACACCAAAGCTTTTCTATAATATTTTGAAAGACGCTCAAAAACATCGGGTTTATTTTGATTCTTCTGTTTTACTTTTAAGCCTTTGACACAAAATAAAGCTATGATAGTCAGGGTTAAAATCCATGACCCAAGCAGAGCAAAGGATACCACAACAAAAATATTCCCCATGATTTCGCCCATGACCGATTCAGCAAGGAAAAAGGCCATAAAAGCAGCAGAGGTTGTTACGGAAGATGTTAAAAGAGGCAATGATAACTCTTTTGCTGATTCAATGGCAGAATCATAGGCTTTTTTACCGTTTTCCATTCTAACCATTATGGATTCAGACATGACAATAGCATTGTCTACCAACATTCCAAGGGCTATGATTAAAGATGCTAAAGTAACCTGATTAATTCCTGTCCCTGAGACTGACATTAGCAGTAAGGTTAGAATAATCGCTGAAGGAATCAGTGAGGCAACTATGGCACCAGTCCTGAATCCTAAAAAAATCAGCATTACAATCAGCACAACAACTACCGATTGAAGCAAATTTCCAATAAAGTCATTTACAGACTTTTCCACAACAATATCCTGTGATGCAATCCTTCCAAATTCAACACCATAAGGATAGACCTGTTTCAGCTCTGCTATTATTTGGTCTACTTGCTTACCGAGGCTAATGATATTACCTTCTTGTTTTAGGTTGATGGCAATAGACACGCCTGGTTTCCCGTTTATTCTGACCAATCTTTTTTGTGGTTCTTCATATCCACGTCTAATTGTTGAAACATCTCTTAATCTTAAAGTCTGCCCACCTTTTGAAGAAATTATAATATTCTCAAGGTCTCTGATCTGCTCAAAATTTCCTGTGGGTTCAAGAATAATCCGTTGATCTCCTAATCTGATCTCACCACCCGGAATAATAATATTAGTTTTTGAAATCAAATCATCCAATTTTACTTTTGTAAGACCAATATCAGCAAATTTTGCATCATTAAAATCAATATATATTTTTTCTTTCTGATATCCATTGATTTCAACTTTGGCAGCTTCTGGCAGTTTAATGAATTCATCCCTGATATCATCGGCAATATCTTTAATCTCAGAATAAGAATATCCTTCAGCAGTCAGACCAACAATAATACCAAACACATCACCTACTTCATCATCAATACTAACAACAGCACCATCAGGCAAGTCAGATTGTATACTCTCAACCTTTCTGCGCAAGCGATCAAATATTGGTTGAAGATCTGCAACATTATCTTTAAGTGAAATAGTTACTATTGAAATGCCTGTTCTGGACTCACTTGTAATATAATCTACTTGTGGAACTTCCTGGACAACTTTTTCTATTTTATCTGAGATAAGGTTCTCAATGCGTTCCGGGCTTGCACCAGGATAGGTTGTAACTACAGACATATATCTGATCAAAAAAGATGGCATATCATCTCTTGGCATGGAGTTAAAAGCAGACAATCCACTTAAAATAAGCACAACAAGAATGGACAAGGTCAATACATTATTTTTCAATGAAAATTTTGTTAACATGATGTTTCCTTAAAAATAATCTTATTGCATCCTGACTTCAAGTCCACCAGTAAGGTGTGAAATTCCTGCTGTTACAATCATATCTCCTGACTTAATACCTTTAAGAGCCTCAAATCCATTGGTTGTCATTCTACCAATTTCAACTTGTTTTTTTCCCACAACTCCTAAGCCATCTGTTGTCTTTTTTACCAGATACACAAAATGACCATTACTGTCTTTGCCCACAGAATGTACAGGTATTAACAAGACATCATTTGCATTGGAACTTCCAAAATCAAAAGTTATGGTTGCTGGCATTCCAGGACGTATAGCATCGGATGGATTAATGATCTGAATAATGACAGGGTATGTAGTAGAATCTGAGTCAATGTTAAAGGATACTTCTGTTATTTTGCCATCGAATTTCTTATTTTTTAATGGGCTGAAAGAGACGATTACCTGATCATTTTTTTTGACTTTTGAAATATATGAATCTGGTATCCCTGCTCTCACTTCCATTTCATCTATTGTATGGACTTCTAATATAACCTGACCTGCGGAAACGTTTTCTCCGGCTTCTGCTGAAATTTTTGAAATCATACCAGATATTGACGCATATACCTTAAAGTAACCCAATTCCTTTTTCTTTAAATCCAGATTTTTCTTATCAGCCATATATGAAGCTTTTGAATTGGCAAGCTTTTCTTTAGCTGCCTCATACTCATTTAAAGAGACATTATTATTTTCATACAGGCTTTTGATACGGGATAGATTTGATTTGGCTGTATCCATAGAAACCTTTGATTTATCCAAAGCAGCTTGAGCTTTTTCATATTGCAATATTGCATCAGAGTCATCCAAAGAAGCAATCAGCGCCTGTTTTTGAATAAGATCGCCTTCTTTAACAGAGATGCTCTCAAGCTTGCCGCTTACTCTAAAACTGACTCTTGATGTGCTTGCAGCCTTTGATACGCCAGAAAATGAACGATTTTTATTTTCTTTTGCTGATGAGACTATCATGTATTTAACTGGTCTTATGACCTTTTCAACTTTGTTCTGCTCACCATCGCCGCAGGAAACAATCATTAAAAAAGCAAACATCAATAAAAAAAATCTTACTTGAAAAGCCATTTAAATCCTCTCTCTCATTCTGATCGAAATTTCATATATGATTTCATATTATTAGTATATTCAAATTTTTCCTGCTCAGTTGAAAAAATTCTGTACCCGCCTGTTGCCCTTTCAAGGTTGAATACTGATATTAAATAGTCATAAGCTGATGTCAGAGCCATAAGTTTAGTATTCAACGCATCACTTTGAGCATTAATCAATTCTGTAATAGAAACCTTACCTTTAGCATATGAGTCCTGCACAAGATCAAGACTTTTTTGAGCATAATGTGTTGATTCTTTAGAAGTTTTAAGATTAATATATTTATTGGCAACATTTAATGCCGCAGACCTTACATTTAATTCCAAATTTTGGATAAGGTTATCCCCCTGTTTTTTAAGCTTTTTAATCTCTTTTTGTGTTTTTATCTTATTAATTCTGATAGAACCACCTGTAAAAATCGGCCATGAAAGATTGAGAGCCACTGACCACTGATCATCTTCAACATCTATTAAAGATACGTCTGAACCTTCCCCGCCCCTGTCAAAGACATGAGAAGTATCGCCAGTCACAGCCGCTGTCGGAAAATAGCGTTTACGCTTATAATTGAGATATTGCCTTTCAAAACTTGCAATATTTGCTATAACTTCTTTTATTTCAGGCGAATTCTTTAATGCTTGAGATACTAAAAAGTCCACAAATTTTTCAAATGCTGCTGGATTGTCAATATATTCATACTCCCTGAGGTTAGAATATATTTGAAATAAATCACCGTGGATGGATTCATCTTTAACCATTATTTCATCAGCCAAAGGTCGATGCATTATTTTATTTAGGTTGATTTTACTCAGCTTATATGAATTCATTGCTTCAAAAAGA
>JAAEKY010000061.1 GCA_024227235.1 Desulfobacteraceae bacterium
CGGGTCTGGAAACCCATATGATTGAGGTCAAAGAACGTGGCGAGCAGGTGATTCGAAGGGATGTTTTAACACAGAAGCATAACCTGAATGAAAGGCAAGCAAAAGCAATTGAATACATTCTCCAGCATGATAGACTGACTATCCAGAATTATGAAGGGCTATGTCCAGAAGTAAACCGACGCAGTTTGCAGCGTGATCTTAAAGTAATGATTGAAAAGGAACTGATTGGCAGTGAAGGAGCAACAAATCAGTTGGTTTATTTTTTAAGGGTATGAACTTGCGATATCTTATGACAGAAACTTGTGACAAACTCATGACAAAGCTTGCGACATCAGCAAAGCCAGTTTAAAAGATTGAAGATATCTCCGAGTATCTCTGAATAAGTCCATCCACCTTTATTTCAAACCTGGTGGAGTTCCAATAGGAATACCTAATACTAACAAAAACATGCTTACGGATAAACCGTAGATGTTCAACGTTATCGTGCATCCAGAAATAAAGGTTATCAAAAAAAATTTAACATAAATAAAAGGTGCAAGATGGAACTGAAAAATATTATTTTGGTTATTATGACGCTGGTAATTTTTCAAGTTCAAACTTCGGCGGCGCAGACTAAACCAGAACTTATAAAAATAACAGATTCTGTTTATTCGTATATAGATATTTCACCAGGAGTACCTGGAAACGCATTTGGTGCTAATGCCGGAATCGTGATAGGAAAAGATGCAGTACTCGTAGTTGATACGTTAACATCCTTCAAAGAAGTTGAAGGATTTGTTGCAGATATAAAAAAAATAACAAGCAAACCAATCAAGTTTGTTGTTAATACACATTCTCATCTTGATCACGCACTTGGAAACAGTTATTTTGCAAATATGGGAGTTAATATTGTTAGCCATGTAAAATGTCGTGATGCAATTATCGCCACCGGAGATAAAATCCTTGAAAATCCAGATATGTTTGGTTTACCTTTGGATTTTTGGGAAGGCACTAGCAGTGCTGCACCGAATATCGCGTTTGAGCAGGAAATGACCATCGACTTGGGTGATCTTACTGTAAAATTGATTCATAGCGGCATGACTTCACACTCTGCCGGTTCAATTATAGTTCATATACCTACACAAAATGTCCTTTTTACCGGTGATATTCTATTTACCGATTTTCATCCCTATCTTGGAGAAGGTGACTTCCCGGGCTGGGAAAAAACTCTTAATTCTATATGTGAAATGAATGTTAAAAACATTATTCCTGGTCATGGTCCTTTATCTTCAAACAAAGATATTGATGATATGAAAATCTATCTTTCAATTTTTGATAAAAAAGCTACAGAAATGAGTGTCGTGGAAAAGGATATTGAAAAGTTAAGTTTAGCTATATTAAAAGTAGTTCCCAAACGAACTAATGGCAATTTTATAATAACAATGAATCTTAAAGCTCGCTATTTAAAAAATAATGTTAATGAGCAAATTCAAGATAAGTATTAAAATTTCTCGGTTATTGTAATTTGTTGAATTGTAAAAATTATTGCCCGCCAAAAAGAGAAAAAATGGAGGCCAGGAACAATAGATTTATTGTGGTAATTAACAAAAAAAATGAGAAAGTTTGAATAAAAATGGAATCCTCCACGCAAAATTACAACCATCGGTTTGAAGTTTTCAGTATTGCTTTTGCTCTTCTTTTTCTTGAATCGATTTTTTTTAAAACTGCACTATATATTCACGATTATATAAATGCATTGATGGTAATTTCCTATGCTCTGCTTGGTTTGGGAATCGGTTCAATATTAAGTAGTTTTTTCCATGAGCTCAAAGCCAAAAGTATTTTTAATTTAAAATTATTGATATTCATATGTGTTATTCTATCTTTTGTTAACTTTGTGGTTTTCCCTTCTTACATCTTTTTCTCACCTTTTCTGGTTCTCCCTTTTATTGCAGGTAACAGCCTTATTTCTTATTTTCTGCAAAGAAAAAACTCCCATACAATTTATTTCGTAGATCTGACTGGGGCAACATTGGGAGTGTTATCTTCTGTAGTTTTGATACCTTGGTTGAGAGAAGAGAACTGTTTTATTTTAATACTAACTTTACTGGCAGTGTCTATGCTGTTTAACCAAAGTAAAGGTATTAAATTTGTTAGTACAATTTTAGTTTTGTTCAGCCTTGGGTTATTAGTTTTTAATATTAACAGTGATCAAATCAATTTTGCTAAAATCACCAAGTGCGATTCTGGCATCAATCCAAACAAAATTTTTTGTTCATCTCAAGAAATAGATTTGATGTTTTCAAAAAGTTCAAATGTCCAACGAATAGAAGCGTATCAGGTAAAGCCCCAATTTCAAAAAGGTTACATGGACAAAATGGAAACATATGTTGCATATGATGGATTGACAAATGACAGAATCAGTCAATGGAGTTTTCCTGATCCTTACGATGAACCCAGATTAATTAATAGGCTGGTAGAGAATCCTAAATTGTTAATCATCGGCACAGCTGCTGAGGGAGTAATAAAAACTGCCAAATCATTGGGTGGGCACCTCACAGGTTTGGAGATCAATAATCAGATTATTAATCTTATGCAGGGGCCGATGTATCAATTTAGCAATAAGGCATATGATCTGATTGATACTCTTCACCCGATTGATGCCAGAACATTTATAAAATCAACTGAATCAAAATATGATTTTATCACATTGCTAAATACCCATATCGTACGCTCAGCCAGCCATATTGGTTCGCCAGAATATCTTCACACAAAGGAAGCTATAAGTTCCTATCTTAATTTATTAACCGAAAAAGGAACCCTTGTATTTGAAGAGCGGATGTATAATGAACAAACTCAGTTAAGTGTTATTAAGCTTTTACACACCATTGTTCATGTAATGAAAAATCATGGTATTCAAAATCCTGAAAAGCATTTGTTGATTTACCGTTGGAATTGCCTTTCCTGTACTCAAAGATTGGGAAGCAAATTTTTTGTTATGATATATGTCAAGGCAAAACCCTATACATTGGATGACTGGGAAAATATTAAATGGTGGAACATCGGGATAGACAAGGATCATCATGAAATGATCGAATTGTTCCCAACAAAAAAGGAGGATTCTTCATTTGCCAATCAGATTCATAGTGTTATGAAAAATCGTCAAATTGATCAGAATCAAACCTCTGATTTGTCTATTATTACTGATGAAAAGCCTTACCCCTGGTCTGTTTTCAAAGACAACAAAGGTTTAAAGCGTTATTTGGTAAAAATCAGCATTGTCTGTCTGGTTATTTTGATGTGTCTATTAGGATTTTGGAAAATCAGGGAGAAACAAGTCATTGACCGGAAATTTGTTCTTTTTTCTTGTTATTTTGCACTAATCGGTTTGGGATATTTTATTATTGAAACCGGGTTAATGCATTTCTATCAAATATACACAGGGTCACCCACAAATACCTTTATCTTTATTTTATCGACTTTATTGTTTGCTTCTGGATTGGGAAGTTACTTTTCAAAAAAATATTCAAGCAAAAAGGCCTTTTTTGTTTTTCTTGGCATACTGATTTTATCTGTTTATCATTATTTTATTAATAAAAATCTTATTCCGCTTATGGGAGCACGTCCTATTTGGAATTGCTTGATGATCAGCCTTACTGTATTTCCCTTGGGCTTTTTAATGGGAATTCCTTTTCCCTATGGCCTTGAGAGTGTTAAAAAGGAATTTGGCGGCTCACCCGTGGCTTTCTTTTTTGCCCTTAACTGTGTATTTTCTACCTTTGCTGTATTCTTTAGTTTTTATTTCAGTGTAAACTATGGTTTCAGTATCACTTTTGGATGTGGGATCATCTGCTATTTTCTATCGATGGTGTTGCTCTATTTTTCAAGGCTAAAAGCATAGATGTTTATCTTATATAAATAATTAAAAACATCAGGGCTTTTGGAATATGTCCAGGGGGAAAACTATACAATAGTATTAATAAAATAAGATCTGTGGTCAAAGACTAGCGGAAGGACTTTAGAATCCATAGTCCTTAAATTTCAACAACTAACATGCACCGGATTTTACCGATGATGTTCGAGTTATGTGACTAATATAGTGAAGTCAATTACGCCATTAGAATAAAATATAAACGGAGGGACCAATGCGTTTAATACTTAGATTTACAATTCCCGTGCAGAAAGGAAACGAAGCCATATCCGATGGAACCCTAACTCTTGCTCTAAAAAATCTAGTCGAGAAGATTAAGCCTGAAGCAGCCTACTTTCACCTCGATGATGGGTGTCGGGCAGGCACTATCGTTTTCGAAGCAACTGATCAATTGC
>JAAEKY010000062.1 GCA_024227235.1 Desulfobacteraceae bacterium
ATCTTGAAGCTGAACCAATGATATCCTATTAATGACACTCTTTTTCTCTGTTTTTACAGGAATAATTCTACCCCTTTTAATATCTCTGCTGACAATATGGGAGGCAATAACACCCATCCCCAACTGGTTTCTAATTCCGGTAATGACAGCCTGGTGGCTGTCAACTGTTAGAACACGATTCAAGCCAATTGAAAATTTATTAAAATGATATTTAAACCAGTTTCTCAATGTCAAAGATGATTTTTGGTACGAAATAAACTCCTTTGATGCCAAATTTTCAAAGGAATGGTTTCCTTTAATTTCCCGTTCATAATACCGTTTGGAACAGGCGAGGACCACCTCTTCCTCTATTAAGGGTTCAATGCTGTAAATTCCAAAGTCTTCAAAAACCTGGTCTTGGGTTGCAAACGTATCCACCATCCCAAAATCGAGTTCTCCGGATTTGATCATCGGAATAATTTGCGAAGGGTCACCCAGCTTCATCGTAAACACAACTTCAGGGTATTTTTCCCTGAATACTGCAAAAATTCTGGGAAAATACGATTTACCAAATTCAATAGGAGAGCCCACCCTGATCATCCCTGAAGGAATTTGCTTTGCCTGCTTGATTTGTTTGATACTCATCTTTAAATCATCAATAAATGGAACAAGTGTATCATACAATTGCCCCCCTGCAGATGTGGGGACAAGTTTTTTATGTAGTCTTGTAAACAATAAAATATTTAATTCAGATTCAAGCTTATGAAGGGACTGACTCACTGCAGATGGCGTAATATTCAATTCAGTGGCTGCATTGGCAACACTCTTATATTTATAAATGAAATAAAAAACTTTTAAGCGGTTAAAGTCTGGTAGCATAAGTAATACTTAATCTAAGATTAAATTGTTTTAATTTTACTTAATACCAAATTAAACCTATATTATCAACATGAATAGAACACAAGTGAGACAAAAAATTGTCTTGATGATAAAATAAATAGTATTGGAGGGTTAACACATGAAAAGCAAACTTAACAAATTCATTGAAATCATAATATATTTTTTTACCCCTGAAGATTCCAGCACACCCATTCACAGAGGACTGATTTCATTTGATCTTGAATCTGAAAGGGTGAGTTTGGGTTCAGCAAAGGCATTATTCTGGGTCATGAACTCAATGATCGTCATGTTCCTGATTTCTTTGCTATAAAAAATATAAAAGAATGAGCTGTTTATCAGACCTTTAGATTCGCGTTTCTTAAAAAGTACAGCATGTCTAATAAAATCATGACAGTCTTGATAGACAGCTCTTTGATTTTCTTCAATCAATTGAAATATCTTTAAAAATTATCAAATCCATCAAACGCTTATTTGATTTTCCTCTACTGCATGACAGGCAACACAGGTGCCATTATCCAATGTTCTTAATTCAGGAACCTGGTTGGTGCATCTATCGTCTGCATACACACACCGGGCATGGAACACACATCCGGCAGGCAAGTTAACCGGCGTGGGCACTTCGCCCTTGAGTTTAATATGTTTGGCCTGATTCTCTCCAACAACAGGGATGGCGCTTAAAAGGGCTTTAGTATAAGGATGCTGAGGGGTATCAAATAAATCCCGGGCTTTGGCCAACTCACATAATGTCCCTAGGTACATCACGGCAACCCGTGTACTGATATGGCGCACAACCGACAAATCATGGGTAATAAATAAATATGTCAACTGCCTTTCTCTGCCGGCTTTCATCAAAAGGTTAAGAATCTGTGCCTGGATGGATACATCTAAAGCGGAGACCGGCTCATCTGCCACAATAAATTCCGGATCAAGAATTAATCCCCTTGCAATACTGATTCTTTGCCGCTGGCCACCGGAAAATTCATGGGGATATCGTTTTATCCATAAAGGATCAACACCTACCTGTTCCATTACCCGTTCAACTTTCTTTTGAATATCTTTGTTGGAAATTTTTGGATTATGGAATCGTAAAGGTTCTTCTAGTGTCTGTTGAACAGTTTTCCTTGGATTTAATGATGCATAGGGATCTTGAAAAATCATCTGCATTTTTTTTCTAAACGGCAGCATTTGTTTATGCGTCAGGTTATCAATTCTTGCACCGTTATATAAAATTTTACCGGAATTGGGAGGATAAAGACCCATAACTACTCTGGCAAGCGTAGATTTCCCGCAACCGCTTTCCCCAACAACGCTCAGGGTTTCGCCTTTCCGGATTTCAAGGCTTACATTATTAACCGCTTTAACAGTTGTTTTCTTAAGTTGCGGCTTAAAATTCTTAAATTGTAGCTGATCAAGCATCCCGCCTGATATATCAAAATGTTTTACAATATTGTTTATTGATACTAATGTATTTTTAGTATTCATTTGTGTTTAGACAGTCCTTATCTTATTTCATATGGCATGCTGCCATTGCACCGTTTTTCTGTTTGAGCTCAGGTGTTGCCGTTGTACAGATGTCCTCTTTTAGGTAACATCTTGGATTAAAAGCACATCCTTGTGGTATATTTGTCAGTGTCGGCATCATCCCCGGAATCTGCACAAGGTCTTCACCCGGCTTTATTACAGTCCCGGGTATAGATTTGATCAAGCCTTCTGTATAAGGATGAACTGGATGTTTCACGATCTGGTCCGTTGGTCCGTATTCAATGATTTTACCTGCATACATGACAGCGATTTTTTCAGTGACCTGTGATACCACACCTAAATCATGTGTAATTAATATCAGGGCCATATTATCTGATTCACACAATTCCTGAAGCAAATCCATAATTTCTGCTTGAATGGTCACATCCAGGGCTGTTGTCGGCTCATCTGCAATAATAATAGCAGGGTCTGTCAGCAAAGAAATGGCAATAATTATTCTCTGGCGCATCCCGCCGGATAATTCATGAGGATATTGAGCCAGTCTTTTTTCCGGAGAAGGAATGTATACTTTTTTTAATTTCTCAAGGGCGATTTTTCTGGCTTGACCTTTTGACATTTTTCGATGAGCCATAAGCACCTCGGTCATCTGCATGCCAATGGTAAAAACAGGGTTCAACGTCATCATGGGGTCCTGAAAAATCATACTTATCCGATCCCCTCTTATCTGACGCATTTTTGAATCTGAATACGCGCTGATCTCATTTCCTTCAAATGTAATTCTTCCTTTTGAGATAAACCCTGGTTTGCTTATAAGGTTTATAATGGAAAACCCTGTAACAGATTTACCTGCCCCACTTTCACCGACAAGTCCCAGTTTTTCCCCTTTATCAAGACTGAAACTGATGCCGTCTATTGCCGTTATATCACCAAATCTTAAGGCAAATTTTACTTCCAGATCTTCGACATTTAATAAGTGGGACATCGCTAAAAAAATCCTATCCTTTGTAAAGTTTCGGGTTGAGCACATCTCTTAGCCAGTCACCGAGAAGGTTAATCACGAGAACAAAAACCACCAGCCAGATGCCTGGGAATACAGTAATCCACCAGGAACCTGAAAAAATATAATCAAATCCGGATCGAATTAGCGAACCAAGGGAAGGTCTTGTAACCGGCATACCAAGACCAAGAAAAGAAAGGGCGGCTTCGCTCATCACTGCATTGGCAATCTGTATCGTTGAAATAACCATAAGGGAGGTCAGAGAATTTGGCAAAACATGTCGCACCATGATGACCGGTCGTGACAAACCAATGACCCTTGCAGCCTCAACATATTCCTTGTTTTTTTCTCCCATTACAGACGCCCGTATTGTTCTGGCATACATGGGCCATTCAGCAAATCCTATGATCAGGATCAGAAGAGGAACGGCAAGCATTTCATATTTACCAATACCAAAGGCAAGCTGAAAAACAGCAGAGACAACAATGGCGACCATCAAGTAAGGAAAAGAAAATTGTATATCCGCTATCCGCATTAATATTGAATCAACTCTACCACCAATATATCCAGCAGTTAATCCCATAAAAATACCGATAAATGCTTGAAGTGAAACCGCACCAACCCCTATTAATATTGAAGTTCTCAGGCCATAAAGCATAGTAGAAAGCATATCTCTACCCATATTATCCGTACCCAGGGGGAATTGCTTCACCCCCCCTTCTTCCCAGGCCGGCGGTATTTCAGAATTCATGATATCTATATTATTGGCATCGTATGGATTCATGGGTGAAATCCAGGGAGCAGCGAGTGCAAGCAATATAAAAATTACGATAGCAATAAAGCTTGCCATAGCAACTTTGTCCCGCTTAAAACTATATAAAAAATAGGACTCTTTAAAATTTATTAATGACTGTCTCATTTTGTTCCCGTTATTCTGACCGTGGGATTAATAAATCCATAGAAAATGTCAACCACTGTATTTACTATTACAAAGACACATGCGACGACGACCAGGTATGCATTTAAAAGTGAGATGTCTGACCGTTGTACTGCATCCAGGAACATGAAACCCATACCCTGCCACTGGAAAACTGTTTCTGTAAGGATGGTAAAGGCAAACATGATGCCAATTTGAAGCCCAAAAACCGTAACAACAGGAAGCAATGTATTTTTAAAGGCATGTACCATCCAGATACGCATGGGTGAAAGCCCCTTTGCCCATGAATACTTTATATATTCTGTTTCAAGGACCTCCATCATTTCAGATCTGATTAAACGGATATACAAAGGAAGCATGATTGAGGCAAGCGAAATGCTGGGCAAAACAAGGTGTTTCAACCCGTCAATGGTAAAAAGTCCGCTTTTCCAGTACCCATTTCCAAAAAGATCAATTGTCTCTCCTCTTCCATAAGAAGGAAGCCAGCCTAAGGTAACTGCAAAAAGGTAAATCAACATAATACCGGTTAGAAAAACAGGGATAGAAACACCCAATGTGGAAAAGCCCATAACAAGCTTAGAAAATATACTCCTGGGCTTTAATGCTGTAAATACACCCAGGGGTAATGAAATAACGATAATGATTAAGGCGGCGCCAAGGATAAGTTCTATGGTTGCAGGCGCATGTTTTAATATTACTTTTGTACAGGATGTTTGATAAATAAAGGAAATTCCAAGGTCCCCCTTGAGTGCTTTTTTAACGAATCTGAAGTATTGGGTAAAAAAAGGATCGTTCAAGCCAAGCTTTTCAGCCATGGCTTCTCTTTCTTCAGGAGACACTCTTTCTCCCACAAGGGGTCTTATTGGGTCTCCTAGATTGCTTTGAATAGAGAATCCCACCAAAGCAATAACCAGCATAACCATAATTGCCTGTATGGCTCTTCTAATGATGAATGCAAACATAAATTTTACTTAAATAAAATATTAAAGCCAATTCGCATTTGAACAAAAACTCACCCAAATATGGGGTTTTCGGCCAGGTACTAGTTATAAAGACCCGGGGAGTTCGTTTAATGAAAATCCCCGGGTCTAATCTTATTGATATCTTTTTAAAAAACTCTATTTAATGACGATATCACCAAAATAAGGAAAGTTAAGTGCATTAATAATAGGATCAACATCTACATTATTCTTAGCACCGTAGGAGTGGTTCTGCCAGTGATAGGGAATAAATGCAGCTTCATCATACAGGATCTGTTCAACTTCCTGGAGCATTTTTTGTCTTTTGTCATCATTTGTTTCTGATTGGGCACCATAAACAAGCTCATCAACTCTTGAATTGCAATAGTAACCGCTATTATATATTCCGTAACCTTCTTTCTTTTCAGGGCAGACAGTTAAGAACTCTGAAAAATTACCAGAATCTTCAGTATCTGAATGCCAGCCGATCATCATCATATCAGCCGCTCTATTATCAAATTCCGGCCAGTACTGAGCTTTTGGTATGGTTTTAAGATTAACCTTTATGTTAATTTTACTGAGCATCTGAGCAGTCGCTTCTGCAATTTTGAAATCATTAACATAACGATTATTCGGGGCCATCATTGTAATTTCAAAACCATTTTCATATCCTGCCTCTTTCATGAGCGCTTTGGCTTTTGCAAGATCATATCTTGGTTTTAAATTTTCTTTATAGCCAACATAACCTTCCGGACCTTGCTGTGCGCCAAGAGTAGCCGTTCCTTTCATGATTTTTTCAACGATGCCGGCATTGTTAACTGCATAAGCAATGGCCTGACGAACTTTTACATTTTTAAATGCTTCAACTCTTTTCTGATTCATCTGAAACGTAATGATTCGACCACCAGATATTGTATGCAGAGCAACTTTGGAATCAGACTGAATTCTTTTAAAATCAGTTGGAGGTACAGGTGAGATAAAATCAACATCGCCAGAGAGAAGGGCTGCCACTCTTGTTGCATTTTCTTTAATCGGCTTAAGGATTATTTTTTCTACATTACCTGGTGATTTTGTATCCCAGTAATCTTTAAATCGATCCAATTCAAGGACAACCCCTTTCTCATATTTTTTTACAACATAAGGACCTGTTCCTGATTCATTGGAGGCGGCAAAATGGGGTTCAAACTTAATAAGTAAATCTTTTGGCTTTCCATTTTCATCTGTACCGGTAAAAAATTTACTGTCCATGGGGAAAATGTAGGTTGCCATACTGACCAGAAGCGGATATGGTTTTTTGGTAATCATATCAATTGTATAATCATCAATGATTTTCACTTCTTGAAAGGGTTCAAAAAGGCCTTGAAAATCTTTACTTTTTGTGAGGCGGTTAAACGTCCATTGAACGTCTTTTGCCGTCATTTCGTTTCCTGAATGAAACTTAACGCCTTTTACAAGATAAAAACGAACAGTCAATTCATCAAGTCTCTCCCATTTATGTGCAAGACGGGGAACGATCTGATGGTTTCTGCTCCATCGTACAAGTGGGTCATATACCCAGTGAGAAAACTGGAGCATGCCACCTGAGAGCTGTTCATGAATATCTAAGGTCACAGGATCGGCATCAAGTCCTACTTTAAAAATCTTTTTGCCGGACTCAACCTTTGCAACAGCTTTTTTCTCAACAGTGAGTTCGTTAACCTTTTGAGTAAGGTCATCGACTTTTTTTGAAAGTGCTTCAATTTGACTTTGTAATTTTGAAAAATCTTTACCTTGTTCCTGTTGTTGTCCACAAGAAACAAACAACAGACTCATAAAGAAAAGCATTAGCAAAGGCACAAATAAAAAAAATTTTTTCATTCTTTCCTCCAAGATAGAAAGTTAGTCTTTGTTGGGTAAGGGATCGCCCTAACACTTTAAAAATATTAAGGTTAGAATAGTTTAGAATATCAAATTACCCAGTTTTGGTCAAGTCCTATATTAAGGCAAAAAATCTTTAAAATTGATGTTTTTACAAAAAAATAGTTTAAAAAAATGGTGTTTAATTTTTTTGAAATAGAGCGCCTTTATTATGGGAGCCAAGGGGATTAAAAGTA
>JAAEKY010000063.1 GCA_024227235.1 Desulfobacteraceae bacterium
CCGGTCTTGTTTAAAGAAGCTGTAAGATTGCTGTAAGCCGCCGGGTTTTCCGGCTGAATGTGGACGGCGTTTTCAAAACAGGTGGCCGCCTTTATAAATTCACCTTTCGCATATAAAGCAGTGCCAAGGTTGTATTGCGCCTCAAAATAGCCCGGATCCAATAAAATTGCCTTTTCATAGGAATTGACGGCATTGTCAATGGCATTGGCGCCGGCAAAGGAAAGTCCGAGGTTGTTATGGTAAAACGGATTTTCAGGATTGATATCAACCGCCTGTTGAATAAGGGTAACGGCTTTAGATAATTCTCCGGTCTGATAACATATGACACCAAGATAATGCAGGGCATCCGGCTGTTTTGGTCTTTTTTTTAGTATGGCCGCATATTGTTTTCTCGCCTGGTCCAGATTCCCTTTCTGGTGCAGTAAAATGGCCTTATGGAGTTTTTTCTGTAATTTTGCGGATAGTGGCTTTTGTTTTTTCATAAAATGGTCTTTTCAAATGGAACATCGTTAATGAAATGATAAAATAAGGAGGGCGGTTCCAAATAC
>JAAEKY010000064.1 GCA_024227235.1 Desulfobacteraceae bacterium
ACAACAATAGATGAAACGAAATGCCTTCCGAAAATAAATATATATGGTGTGCCCGGAATTGAATTTTAATGGCAAATAATTTCAAATCCACAAATTGCGAGATAGTGTTACCATATTATTTTCATCGAATTATGTAAAAAAGGTTATGGTATTATATGAAATTGCCGTGTTATTGTGTAATTCTTTTCATACCACGCCCTTGCAGGATGGATACCCAAATCATGCGAAGTCGGTTTCGGGCAAAAGACCGTCAAATCCGGCCCTGTTACGCCCCATCTCACTATTTTACGCCCCAAAAAACAGACCGTTGTTTAAGGTATAAAATGAGCGTAGCCGGCCCAGATTAAAAAAGGTTCATTCGTGGGGAAAATTTGAAGGAATCAATGAGCTTCGTTCAGAGCCAAGGTCGCCTTGGAAGCGGTTAAGGGGCGATTGCCCAGCTCGCAGCTCAAGGTCGGGTTGAGGAACAAAACCCGCCAACCGATTATTTGTAATCGTTCACAACGGCACCGCATCTTCGGCACCTTTGCAAACATTTACAATTCAGCAGGTTATATCACTGTTGTTGTTTCAGCCCTGTGAACGGGTATCATCATTCTATTATTTTAAATCTTTTGCGGGCTTCATTCTTGGGCATACCGTTAAAATGCCACCATTCATGGCTCAGGGGCAGGAAACCAGCGTTTTTCATGGTGTCAAAAAGCAATTGCCTGTTCTTGGTTTGCTCAGAGGTGAGTTTAAAGCCAAGTTTCATTTTAGCAAATTGCCAGTAAATTTCCAGGGTGGTTTTCCGAAAAGGGGTAAACCCCATATCAAGCTCATTCCCGTTTTTGTCCACAATGGTAATATCAACGGCGATTCCGTAATTATGCATGGACCCTTTTTCAGGATTGGCGACATACCGTTCAAACTTTGTCCCTTTCATCTTTTCGTACATCTTTTTTGATACGCTTTTCGG
>JAAEKY010000065.1 GCA_024227235.1 Desulfobacteraceae bacterium
AATGCAAAACTTTGCTTCTATCTTGGAATACACCTGTGAAATATGAAATTGTGATATAATACAAGCGGTTGTGATAGCGAGTAGTTTTTAATCCCAACTGTCTAAATTTTAAAATCTAAAATTCTTACGTCTATAGAGGAAATAAAAAAGAATAAAGTTCATTAGGAAAGTGCCGTATTTGGGAAAAGCTTCTGACAATAATTGTCAGAAGCCATAGGTGCAAAAAATTTGGGTCGAAATAACCTTTGCTATGGAGGTGGTAGGTGACTATGCTTTGAGAGTGGGAATTCGGTTAAATATCGAAAAACGAATTGGCGTGCAGCTCAAAAGCAGTAATTCCACTGGAATGCAAATATTCAATGGACATTTTTTTGGGACTCAGGAGAATAAACAAGGCATCATTAAAAATATATAGCATCTTATCTAACATATAGAAATTTAAGGCTATTACATACATAACCAGGGGCTGTAACCTGTTTGAGCCAACTCAATCACGTTGACATTATTGGCATATTCGCCTATACATCTATCTGATTGGATTCCGCCATTGCCTCTTTGGCTTTACGAACCGGCGGCCATAAAGAATACTAAGACATTTATGCGAATTAAAAGCTGATGACAGCATCGATCAGCTACGCACTTTGATCATTTAGCGCTTCATTTCATTGTCGGCTGAAAAAATTGATTTTAATGTTGGAACCATCGGAAAGTGGAGTGAATCCCAATGTTGCATAAAAAAGATGGAAAAAAACCTCACAAAGGGTTATGGGCGTTGAAGCTAAAGCCAATCCAATCCAGGTTTCTGGATCAAACCAGCGGTGCATTCCAGGATCGGTTCGGTTTTTCTCCATCTTTTTACCCTTTGGGAAAGCCGGAGGACTCCAGATCCGGCGTTGCCAAGGGTTCGCAGTAGCACACTACGGCTTTACCCTTGGCGCCTTGGCTCTGAAGCCCTCCGACTTTTGCAACACTGGGGTGAAATAGAATGAGTTTGGATACAATTGTCGCTGACAAGGTGCTGAATACCTCTGGATTGAGTTGCCCAATGCCGCTTTTGAAAACAAAAAAAATCTTATCTACTATGGCTGCGGGTGAAATTATTGAAGTAATTTGCACTGATCCCGGCTCCCAAAAAGACATCCCTAAATTCGGTGATAAGGGGCGGAACGCATTCCTTGGCATGGTTGAATGTGATGCCGGTGTGTTTAAATACTTTATCCGTAAAGGATAGGACTGCCCCTATGAAAAGAGTCGCTGTC
>JAAEKY010000066.1 GCA_024227235.1 Desulfobacteraceae bacterium
ACCTTTTAAAGGCATGGCGCGCTGGACGACATCGTTGTTGTCTTGGGCAACCAGATCAATATAGTTATCTTGCAGGGTTAATATCTCAAGACAGTCAATTGCTTTTAGATTGATTTTGGCGTCCATTTTTCCCTTTGGTGTCCCGTCGAGTTATTTTGGATTAGTCAGCCAGATCATTATGAGTATATGCTCATAAATCAGTACCTTCAAATTGATTGATTGTCAAGGCAAGAAAAAAGGGGGGGCGAAAGTTAGATGAGGACCTAAAGCTTAAAATTGGCAGCAGGGTAGGGCAATGGGGTAGGTAAGCTTTAAAAAGGTGTTTAAAAAATGATGATTTGCCATTCACATCGTATGCAAATGTACGTCTATCAAGCATTTCCAGCGGCAAATGCCTGAGAGGCCGAATATATTGGCATACCTTTTTTTAGGACGCTCCCAAATTTTGTTGGACCCAAATGTTCTTTTCGCATTTTTAACCAGATAAATTTGACCTTTTAGCGGTTGATTTGGCCAAATCTTGACACAACATGTAAAATAATATAATAATAACATCAAATTACGTCTGCATTAAAAATTAATGCCCCAAATAGATCAACACTGCTGATGATTTTGCTCTGAATCTATAATTTTTCAAAGGAGGTCTTGTGACGAAAGCTGATTTAATTGAGAAAGTGGCAAAGGATGCAGGCATCACAAAAACAGCCGCCGGCAAAGCAGTTCAATCTTTTTTAG
>JAAEKY010000067.1 GCA_024227235.1 Desulfobacteraceae bacterium
GTACTGGGTGAAGATTTTTTACTTCGCCCCAGATTGTCACGAATTTTTTATAATGGTACTTTTTATAATTATCCTTTGCAGGCGTCAAATGCCCTCCTGGGTCTAGGAATAATCAACTCATTTCTCATGGGTTGCAGCTATCTGAAATCCAGAGTTTTTCCTGTGCTTCCTGAAGAAAATTTTGAGCAATGGGTTACCAATCGTTTCGGTTCCAAGCTGTATCATACTTTTTTTAAAACCTATACTGAAAAGGTGTGGGGAATTGATTGCCGTCAAATAAGAGCAGAATGGGCAGCCCAGCGCATTAAAGGGCTATCGCTTTGGAGTGCGGTCATGAATGCCCTGTTTAAGAAAAAAACAAGCATCAAAACATTGATTGATGAATTTCATTATCCCCGGCTTGGCCCGGGTCAAATGTATGAAACCATGGCGGAAAAGGCAATTGATTTGGGCGCCCAACTTCATCTCAACCATCGGGTAAAATCACTTATTCACAGAGGCGGGAGAATACAATCTGTTGTAGTTGAAAATTCAAACAAAGAAATTTGTGAAGAAGGAACTGATTTTATCTCTACCATGCCCATCAGCACTTTAATTACAAGTCTTTGTCCGGCCCCTGCCGAGGATGTGGTTAATGCAGCCAAGGCACTGCGCTATAGAGCATTGCTTACCATCAACCTGCTTATTGATGAACCGCAACAATTACCCGATACTTGGATTTACGTCCATGATCCAACTGTTAAGATGGGAAGAATTCAGTGTTTTGCCAACTGGAGCCCCCATATGGTACCTGACAATAAAGCATCTCTTGGTTTGGAATATTTTTGCTGGGAAGGAGATGAAATATGGACAATGGCAGATACTGATCTAATTCAACTGGGGAAAAAAGAGATTAACCGTCTTGGTTTGATCGATACCTCAAAAATATTTGATGCCTTTGTGGTTAGAATGCCCAAATGTTATCCTGTCTATGATGAGCACTATGCCAAGCATATTGAAACAATAAAAAACTATTTGAAGCAATTTGAAAATCTTCAGCTTTGTGGGCGTTATGGTCTTTTTAAGTATAACAACATGGACCATTCAATATTAACCGCTTTGTATGCTGTAAAAAACATACTGGGTTCAAATTACGATGTTTGGGATGTTAATGCAGATGATGACTATCACGAAGAAAAATCTTAGAGACATGAAGACCGGTAAAGGTCGCTAATATTTCAAAAAATTAGAAAATACTTTATATTTTAGTACCTGGATAAACAATTTTGGTAAACCTATAAACAATTTTTGTCATAATTAGCAGGTATAATTTAAACTGCCATTAGGCTCTATCTCTTTTTTCATAAATTATTGTATATTTCAAGCAAAGTCCTTTTTTTACTAACTCAGGGAGTTATGGCCCTGAAACGTGATATACCACCTGTAGCCATAGAGTTTATAAAAATATTAAAAAA
>JAAEKY010000068.1 GCA_024227235.1 Desulfobacteraceae bacterium
TAGGATACTCAATCATTGGCATGTTAAAAAAGATGAATATTCCTTACGAGACTAGCCTCAGTACTCCTAATGATTTCAAAAAGTTAGCTGCTGGCCGAGTAGATATAATATGTGCCATTGAAGATGTAGGCGATGGATTAATAAATCTTTATCCTGACAAATATAAAAACGTCGAGAAGATATTGCCATCTTTAAAAAATAAACCATACTACTTGATGCTCTCCAAGCAGTTTTCAGGAAGTAATCCTGATCTCGCCGAACTGCTATGGGACACGTTAGCAGAAGTCAGAGATTCTGAGGAGCTACAGCAGATAAAGCTTAAGTATTAAGAAACACACCCCACCTCTATAGAGGGGAAGATAGTTCAAAGTTAAAAGTTCAAAAAAGAGAGGGCGGAAAATTGATTATATCAAAAATCAGCTGGGAAAGTTAAATTATGGCTTAATTTGAGTATAGGACACCTGTAATCCCTCAAGGCAATTTTAAAGATATCAGCTCCAAAAGGTGTCAAATACTGAAATCTGGGATCCTGAATTGGCATAATCTAAATTTTTAACATATGCTAATTCAGGAATATAAACAGGTTCTATCTCAGGTGGATCATGGTTTCGGATAACCAGGCAATTGTTGTTTCAAATGATTTCACAGAAGACTTTATAGGTGAATGTGAATACGAATATGATATTGGTATCTCGCTCTTAACATCGATTGATTTTTTAAAATTTACCAAGGCCTTAAAGAATCACATTTAGAGGAATTGCCTGTAAGGCTGTCAAACAGCGTTGAATATTGCCCCCTATCAGCGTCCAACTTTGACCCCATTAGGCAAAAAACGTGCGGCGCCTTTAAAAACCAAAAGGTATATGAATACTGGGTTTTCAATAAAAAAGTCTACTACTCGGATAAATTTTTTCTGGGATCTATATCACGCTGACGAGGGTCAAAGTTGGACGCTGATTAACACTGGAAGGCCTTGAAAATTTAGATTATATTAATGATGTTACTATCAAGTACAACGATTCGCTGACAAGCTTGAAACCCCTGGAAAGGCATAAATTGGTAAATAATCTGGAAATCAGTGGCAATAATTCACTTACGAACCTGACAGATTTGCATAACCTGACGACTGTTCTTGGAAAGCTGAAGGTTAGAGGTTTTCCTTCCATGACAGATTTAAAATCTTTGGAAAATCTGAGGTTTGTTATTAATCTTGAAATTGATGGGTGGGATCTGGAAAGCCTTGATGGTTTAGGCAACCTGACATCCATTAACACTTTGAGTATCGGCGGAACCAGGAGTCTGAGCGGCCTGGAAAATTTGACTTTTGTAAATGATCTAATACTTTCTGATACCTATTACCTGGTAAATATGAGCGGCCTGGAAAATCTTGCCTCCATTGGCAGGAATCTTGAAATTATTAATAATTGGGGTCTGACCAGCCTGAGCGGACTTGAAAACCTTGTTTCCATTGGTGGAGAACTGGAAATTTTTCTTAATGATGAATTGATACGTCTGACCGGTTTACAAAAATTGACTTTCATTGGCGGTAATCTATTCATTTACAACAATCGGAGCCTGGAGCAATTGGATTTAAAAAATCTTTGCTTTGTTGGCAAAAATATTTCCACATTTGCCAATTCCCTTTGTGATTCAGAACTAACTCATCTGATCAATCAGATAACCGCCTGCCCCGGAGGAGGATTGGATGGAAATGATCATACCCGTTGGGATAGAGATTGTACAGAGTGATATGCTGTTTTCCATTTTGGCAATGAAAAAATTTTAAAAGAATAATTTATCTCAAATTTGCTTGGGTTTATCCTGATCCTCTCATTTCTCATGATGCGTGACGTGATGGGAAAGGTATGCCTAACATGGAATTGATGACCGTTTAGCGTGGAGAATGAATAAAATAAATTTTAGAGATACAAAGTTCATCAGTATTTAATATCAGAGGCCATTTTTGATAAGATTTTGGTATAGATTTCAATAAAAAATAGAGTTGGAGCTTTTTCTACAGACTCGTTAGACAAGGTATACATGCCATGATAGAGAATAGAACAGATGGGAAAAAGGGGCTTTACATCCTGGCTGTCGTCATATTGGTTAGTCCGTTTTATTTGAATGATTTTGCAAACTTTTATGTCAAAAACTGGCGTTGGTGGTTGTGTGTAGACTATGCCGGGGTGAAGTTTATTCCCTGCCTAATTGCGGTTTGGTTGATCCACAGCAAGAAAATGCTGGCCTCGGAGTTCGGTCTAAAAACTCAATCAACGCTGTCATCCCTACTGGTATTTCTCATTCTGGTACTTGTTGGTACGGTAATTGATCAAAATGGGTATCAGGTAATAGAGAAACTCCCCGGCTACCCGCCACTTGGTAGAATGCCGGCAATTACGAACCCTGTCTGGAATTGGATAGACCTTACGTTTGGGCTATTAATGGTGGGAGTATGTGAAGAACTTGTTTTTCGAGGTTTCATGCACACATTCATCAACAATTTCACAAAAAATCCGTGTGCCATCATTGTAATTTCCTCAGTTGCTTTTGGCCTCATTCACTGGAGCCTTGGTATTCATGCTGTAATTATCACATCAATTATCGGCGCAATTTTCATGATTGCATATCTGATAACGCGGTCTTTGCCGGCAATCATGCTGGCTCATTTTGCAATCAACTTCATCGACTATGCCGGCGTTATTCCCAAGGCAATATTCAAATTCATATGACAAAAAAATGAAGCATTTGGAGGACGCGATAGCAAATTTCAACAATCCAAATAAACTCGTTGCGACAGGAAGTCGTTTTTAATAGAGACCTTCGAATAATGTTCAATTTTGTTTTATTGCAAGGAAGATTAAAATTATAACCGGAGGAATATATTGTATATTTTGAGGATTATCATTTTCATATTCCGTGGCAATTGGGCGAAAGGGGGCATTATTCAAAGGTCTCTAATAATGTTGGGCTCAACCCAACCTGCCTTATTACCGGCAGTTTTCTAACCCGGTATGCATGACCAGTAATGGGTTTGTGTGAAGTCCGGATGACAATGAAACCCTTGATCTATGGCCGGGAGAGAGAATCGTGAGAGGACCTCAACTTTGGGAGCATCAACCTGGATGGGAGATAGGAACAGTGGTACGCGTAATATATGTAAACTGTTAATAAACATCGTTATTTGGGGCAGGCCAAAGATGTTCTGTCAGGCCTGGGCCAAAAGGCAAGAAGGGCTGGTTGAAGTGTTTGTGTTTCACTTCACGTAATCGTTTGATCCCTCCGGCGGACAGACAGACGCTAACCCATTGTGTGTTGAAAGTGGAACTTGGTAAGCCAGTATCTTTCCTTCTTCAGAAGGAAAGCTGGCTGCAAGGCTGGCCTATGGGGGTGCGGGTAGAAGAAAGCTGGAAAAAGCGAAGGCTGATCTGTAATGGAGGCCATGCATGACCGGGTGGAACAGGCCCTTGATTTATTAGGGCTTGATCCGATATCTGAAACCACCGCTGATCATCATTCATATGGATTCAGGAAAGTACGGTCGTCCCAGGATGCCATGGGTGCTATTTATAATGCGTTGAAACGGAAAGGTAGTGCGGTTCTTAAGGGGCTTGGGGCTGACAACAGCCCCGGCTACCCGACGATACAAATTCTGCTGCACTTCATTTGTACCGGTTATTTGAGGTGTTCTACTCGTAAGGTAAGATAAAAATACTTTATAATTTTTTATTTTAATCTAACGGTATAGAATCGATTATAAACCAGCGTTAAAACAAGGGCGAAGACAATTGATATAATGCCAATTAGAACATCATAATAAACCGGGGCAGTTAATGACAGGCGTATCAAAAGGGTAGATAATGCATATCCGGAATTTCTGAATACTGCAGGAAACTGGGGTAAAAAGGATTGGGCAATCAAAACAAGAAGAATGTCGCTAAAAATTAGTATTGTATAAAAATAATGAAAGAAATCAAATTGTGCCCCGCCATTAATCATAAGCCATCCATCATAACCACCCAAACAGACAAAGATGATAAATATTAGAAAAGCGACCATTTTTTTTAAATTGATGAACTGATTCAACGATGGCCCAGGAGAAAGTACTTTATCTAAATTTTTGCGCAGCAAGAGATAGACACCCAAGAGAGCAAAGATGGCCACTGCCCCGCCACCATAAGCAAGAATGTGCCAAAGTACATCATGATGCCCGCTGATATCGATCGGCTCCGGTAGTTTTGATAATTCCTTAAAGGAGTTTCGCAAGAATATCAATGCCAGTATTTCAAATTGTTTGCCAAGGGCCTTGGACATTGAACTTGGAAGTGCAAAAATCAAACTGACCACTTCTAGGATAAGAACCAGCGAAAACGCCAGGTTGATTGCAAGATAATGACTTGTAGGGACCATGGAATTAAAGGGAACAGGTAACCATCCCTGTCGGCTGATTTCGATTATCCCAAGAGACATTATAAAAATTACAACAAGCAAAACAGAAACAAACCGATGGGTTTCCTCTTTTTCCCAAAATATATGTATTGCGTCAAATTTGCTTGAAAGTAATTTAGCTAGTCTGTTCACTTTATTCCTTGTATGCGTATTTAATATTTTAATGATTCTATCAGGATATTTTTTTTTCTGTCAAGTATCACAGGCGAATACTAAAATCAGGGAGTTCCAAATAATCTTAGGGAAAAAATATTTTCAATGATGATCTTTTCCCGAAAAGTTAGATTTGAAGTTATGATCCTCCCTCAAAAAACTGGAGATTGAGTTAAACTATTTTTTTTAGGGCGAAGGCGATATTCATCTAATAGACTTCATTATGATGTCCAACATTCACTAAAATGATTTCTTTTTTGAGAATAATGAATTCAAGCGTAATCCTATAGGAGATATTAATAGAAATTGAATGCAGATCTTTCAATTTTCCTTTTAACGAATGAAGTCGCAAAGAAGGATGATTCGGATCTATTTCTAAGAGCTTAAGTGTTTTTTTATATTGAGATATTAAATCAGGATGTTTTTTTACAAATTTTGAAGCCCGTTTAATATAACTATCTGTATAGATAAGGTTATAAGTCATTATGTAATTCTTTTGATATGAGCGTCAACATCTTCTGTGATATAATTTCCAGATTGATAATCAGCTTTTGCCTGGTGCAATGCAGCATCAAGTTCACATTCTCGTAAATAATTATAATGTTTCATATCCATTACAACAAATTTTTCTTTACCGCGAACTGTAATTACCAACTCTTGATCTTTCAAAAGATTGTTCTGGATTGCAGAAACTCCCTTTGTTTTGATCTGATTAGCTGTGATAGTATTCATAATAACCCTCACTTTAGAATTCAAAATTACTATTAATAATACTATATATAATACTTTTTGCAACACGTATCAAGCCTAACTACTAAATTTCAGTGACTACAAAAAACAAAACTATTTAAAACAAAATGTTGGAAAAAGTACATGAAAAATGTAATCACTGCCCTTCAAAAAGTACTTATTTGCAGACGCGTTAAAATTATGATTGATATAGTCATGACTGGAAGAAAATGAACCTGAATCATCGAGCTATGAAAAAATGCAACTGCTGGACATACTCGAGAGTCAAACTGATCCTATTGAAGAGATAAAAGATGCCCGGGACTTTGGAAACAAAGACACCATCAGAGAATCTTTGAAGAAATATTAAGATTAGACAAAGAGTACCAGGAATTGTTCGAGACGTATGAAAAAGAGTTGCCGAATTTTGACAGGAATGAGATAAACAGGAAACACTTTAAGATAATTAAAAGCCTGCCTAACTTTAATAGGTTGATGCAATCTGATTGATTTGATATGGGGTTGGGCCGTGGGCCCAGCCCCATGCACTTCAAAACCGGATAGCCCAGATTTTATAGATAAGATGAATAAACCCTTAATAAACAGAAAATATTTGAAGAAACGAGTAGTATAATGAAATATGTTAAAGAACCAACCTATACGCAATTCATAACAGGAGATATACCAAGGTTTGACGACCGTAATACTGCATTCAGCAAGGGGCACCGCGAAGGGAATAAATATACTTCTATGCATAATCAATGTGTAGAAAATCTAAAGAAATGCAAAAAAGGAAAAACTGTCATTGATGCGGCCACATTTTCAGCAGGCGCCACTGTCGATTATGTTGTCAGAAGAAACCTTTTGGGCCGTGAAATAGTCCCTGTATATAATACTGTTCACAGATTAAAAACCCCAGATCCTAAAAAAATATCTCGTATTGTGAAAGAAAAAGCCCAGTGGATCGGGGCAGATCTTGTGGGGATTGCAAAAACAGATCCCCGTTGGATTTATACCCACTGGGGAGAGCAAAATGTCCGATACTCCCAGGCCGCTGAAGTGGGTGATCCAATCGAGATTGCAGAAAATTATCCTTATGTGATCGTCATGGCACATGAAATGGGTTATGAGATAGTGAGAAGGAGTCCTGCTGTGGAAGCTGATACGGATATTGAGTATTCGAGAGGCGCCTGGTGTTCAGCATCCCTTGCTACGTTTATTGCCGAATTAGGATATCGGGCGATACCGGCTGTGAACGAAATCGGGATCAACGTACCTCTGGCTGTTGATGCAGGTCTGGGAGAAGCAGGGAGGAACGGACAACTGATCACACGGGATTATGGTCCACGGGTTCGGATCAGTAAAGTTTTTACAAATCTTCCTCTGGTATCGGACACGCCCATTGATATCGGGGTACAAAAATTTTGTGAGGTATGTGAGTTGTGCAGTATTTATTGTCCAAGCAAATCTTTAATGAAGAAAGAAAGAACAGATCAGCCTTGGAATCTCCACAATGTTCCAGGCATGTTAAAATGGCCTATCAAAGCCATGCAATGTCTTGATTTCTGGGTAAAAAATGGGAATCACTGCTCGGTCTGTATCCGTGTCTGTCCCTGGAACAAGCCAAATAACTTGCTTCATAAGTTTGTCCGTTTTTTTGTGGAACGTAATATTATGAACAAAACCATCGTATATTTCGATCAAGCGCTGGGTTATGGAAAACAAGCAAAAGATATAGGGTACGGTATTGATACTCACCTCGAAAATCGATAATAAGGAAGATCATATTCTATACAATTGGGATTGGACCGAGATGATTATAATAGATGGGGGATCTCCCTTAGTGTCTATGGGCATTTCAACAGCGCTTATTTCGAAGGTACTTAATTATTAACAAATGAACTGCTTGCGGATAAAACAGTCCTTAAAAGACTGAGAGTTTAAAATGGGTAGATGGCGTCCTCCTAGAGAAAAAGGTTCCAAGTATATCACCCCGGAAGGTGCTCGAAAATTAACTGAAGAGCTTCAGTACTTGTGGAAAATTGAGCGGCCACAGGTGACCGATAGAGTTACGAAGGCTGCCGCACAAGGTGATCGCAGCGAAAATGCCGAATACATTTATGGCAAGAAACGCTTGCGAGAAATTGATAGCAGGGTTCGATTTTTAACGAACCGTCTCGATGGAATGAATGTAGTCAATCATATTCCTGATGATCAGGATAAAGTTTATTTTGGTGCTTTTGTTACCCTCGAGGATGAAGAAGGAGACGAGGTCGAATATCGTATCGTTGGACCCGACGAGTTTAATGTTGTTGACGGGAAACTTAGTATGGATTCGCCCCTAGGGAAAGCAGTATTAGGAAAACGAGTAGAAGATAAAATCAAGGTTGCGTCACCAAAAGGAATGACAGTTTTTTATATATCTGAGATTCGTTATTTTGAAAAATAATCATTATAAATTGTCTCATAGAAACACTTGGTTTTATTGAAGTCATTAGAGGTCTGGGGGCACCTTATTTAATTCCAACAATCAAAATACTGACGAATGAGTCGCCCATTTCAATAGTTGTATCTACCTTTAAAGTTCCAGGCCGGTTACTTTTCGAGTTAATTTCATTAAAAGAGAGGAAAAAGTCATGGAATCCATCGGGACCCTTGCAGGGGGGGCCATGATTTTAACAATTTACTCCACATGATTACGGGCAGCGCGGCTCTGGCACTTGAAAACGCCCCTCAATCAAATCCTGTGCGCAAACACATTGAAGAAATTAAATCTGCAAGTCTCAGGGCAACCGGCATTGTTAAGCAACTACTCTGTTTCAGCAGAAAAACAAATCATCAACAAGATGAAAATTTAAAAATAATTAATCTCATTACCGTTATTAAGGATGCGTTGTCATTTTTACGATCTACCATCCCAAGTACCATAGAAATCAAAACGATCATCCCTGACGCAGATATCTGGATTCTGGGAGATCCAATCCAAGTTAATCAAATATTGATGAACCTTTGTACCAATGCCTCCCAAGCCATGCAAAAGGTTGGTGAAATCATAGAGATTGGTGTAGAAACAGTGACCTTAAATAAACAAGAGACCGGTGAATATGCCAGCTTGCCAGCAGGTCAGTATATTAAAATTATGATAAGGAATTCCGGTCCTGGCATTGCAGCTGAAAATATGAATCAAATCTTTGATCCCTATTTTACAACTAAAGATGTTGGAGAAGGGACAGGGTTGGGTTTATCCGTTGTACACGGAATCGTTAAGAAGCATAGTGGCGCAATAATGGTTGACAGCAAACCTGAGATAGGATCAACTTTTACTTTTTTTCCCAGTGACGGAAGAAACACCTGTGGTTAAAACCGACGAAATAGAAACTATTCCTCATGGTAATGAAACCCTCCTTTTTGTTGATGATGAAAAAACCATTACAGAATTATCGAAAGAAATATTAGAACAGCTTGGATTTCAGGTTGAAACAAGGTTGAATCCCATGGAAGCGCTGGATCTGTTTCAATCAAATCCTGATGTGTTTGACCTGGTTATAACCGATATGACAATGCCACAGATGACAAGCCTAAACCTGGCTGAAAAAGTAATGGAAATTCGATCGGACATTCCAGTTATCATCTGCACCGGGTATAATGCCCTCATTGATGAAAGCAAGGCAGCAGAAATTGGAATTGCGGATTATGTTATGAAGCCTGTCTCATTGTTAGAACTTGCTAAGATCATTCGCAAAGTTTTGGATAATGTGAGGGGGAACATAATGCATAATGTCAAATGGGGGCGTGACAGGTAAACAACCACTCACCATATTCATTGATAAACTATTTTGCTATAAAAACAGGACAGTCTGATTTGTGAAGTACTTGATGCGCGACACTGCCAAGAAATAGCCCGGCAAAATCGGTTACACCTCTTGACCCCATAACAATCAAATCCATCTTCTCTATTCTTGCGACATCGGGAATTCTGATTCCAGGAGGTCCTTCAAGAATCCGAATATCAAACTCAACATCACCTTGTTCTAATATATCGATAAATGGGTTGACTAGCTGATCGCACGCTTTATTAATTTTATTTACCGCTTCTTGAAAGTATGGCTCCGCTAAAATAACCGGGAAACTATCATGGCAATGTAATAGAACAACCTGAGCGTCTAAAAGCCTGGCAAGCGCAATGGCATATTTAGTTGAGTGAACTGAGTGCTTGGAACCATCAACTGGGTTAAGTATTTTTTTAATCATCATCGCATTCTCCTTCCCAGCCTGCTTATCAGGCTGATGCGTTATCCATGTATTTAATTTTTAAACAGTGTGTTAAAAACAACTTAATTGTGTGATCTTAAGAAACAGGCTAACTCATTCAGGTTAAGAAATTATACAGGACACGAGAAAATCAACGATAGATTCTAAATGTGATTAAACTGATTATACTAAATTTTTATAAAAAATTAAAGACTACATTTCCCAAAAAACTTATCCAGCGGAATTTGAGCAAGGATTACAATAAGAATTCAGAAAAGTTCATTCTTGAACAATGCGGTTCCGGCCAGACGCTTTCGCTTTATGCAGGGCAGAATCAGCACAGCCCATAATATCTGCTAAAGTGTCTTTGTTCTCTTGTAAACAGCTAATCCAAGACTAAAGGGATTCGGGGGACATCATACTTATTTACAACAATTCAAATGCACTGGGCGAGCCGGTGATTTGCAAAGCTCAATAGGAGACACGGGCGCGGGCTGGCAAATTATCAGATTATGTGCTACTGGTGAAGTTTCATCACCATGAGGCAAAACCTTTCTTAAGGTGTATATTTTTAACCCTTAACCCATAATATTGCATATAATATGTGAATATTTGCTTTTTATGAAAATAGATTGTATTATTTTTTATTGTGGTTTATAATGCGCCTAAATTTAAACTTTAATAGAATAAAACACTTTAATATGCACTATTGGTGATATTATGACATTCAATAAAATATCCCCGGCTGCTATAGCGGAACAATTAGGGGACAGACTAAAACAAGCGAGGTTGAATATCGATTTAACCCAGGCTGAATTGGCATCAAAAACCGGTTTAAGCAGGAGGACGATTCTAAATGCAGAAAAAGGTAACGCCCAGCTAAAAAATTTGGTCGCAATTATGGCTGGATTGGATTTGGTAGACCACCTCAATTTTTTCTTACCAGTACAAGAAATATCTCCTTTACAGTTGGCTAAACTAAAGGGAAAAAAACGACAACGCGCTTCAAGATCTCAAAAAAAAGAATTACCAATCAGAGGGGATAAGCCTTTATGGTAATAGAAGTCGTTAGAGTAAAATACAATGGGCAAAATGTTGGTGCTGTCAGTTTTAATACGGAAACAAGTGTTGGTGCATTTGAGTTTGAATCTCGCTTTATTAAAGCCGGTATAGAGCTTTCGCCTATAAAAATGCCTTTATCCAAAAGAATTTACTCTTTTCCAGAAAATAATAATGAAACTTTCAAAGGGTTACCTGGCTTAATCTCAGACTCTTTGCCGGATGATTTTGGTAATGCGGTGATGAACGCTTGGATAGCTTCTCAAGGAAAGTCGACAACAGATATCACCCCATTGCAACGCCTTCAATACACTGGCAAACGTGGCATGGGGGCGTTAACCTATTCTCCGGCAATCCACCAAAAAAACTTGAATAAGTCTCAACATATTGAAATCCAATCTTTGATTTCTATCACCCAGGAAATTTTAGATAAACGAGAACAATTCAAAGTAACAATTGGATCACAAGGACAAGAAAACAAAGAAGCAATGATGGCGCTATTGTCTGTTGGTATGAGTGCAGGTGGCGCCAGACCTAAAGCGGTACTTGCATTTAATAAAGACTTCACCCAGGTGAGATCAGGACAAACAGACGCACCTGAAGGGTTCACCCATTTTGTAATAAAATTTGATGGGGTCAGTGAAACTAACAAAAACAAGGAAACATTTGGAGATCCGATGGGGTATGGTACAATGGAGTATGTTTATCATCTCATGGCAAAAGCATGCGGGATAGATATGATGCCCTGTCACTTGCTGAATGAAGGAAACAGACGCCATTTCATTACTCAACGGTTCGACCGGGACGGCAATCAGAAGATACACGTACAAACATTAAATGGTATAGCACATGTCGATTATAAAAAAGTCGGTTCTTATTCGTATGAGGAAGTATTCTCACTTGCAAGAGAACTTGGATTAAGTCCGAATGATGCATTACAAATATTTAAACGCATGGTTTTTAATATCATTGCACGTAATCACGACGATCATTCTAAAAATTTTGGATTCATGCTGGATAGTCAACATCAGTGGCAATTGGCTCCAGCCTACGATTTAGCTTACAGCTACAAGCCAGAAAGCCCTTGGGTGAGCAGCCATTGGATGAGGCTCAATGGAAAAAGAGACAATTTCATACGTGAAGATTTCTATGGCCTTGAAAAATTAAGCCCGATATTTGTCAAACGGAAAATTGATCAGATCATTGACGAAACCACAGAGCACATTTCAGCATGGAACAAATTGGCAATTGAGCATGGCGTTCCGAAATTATTGGTCGAAATGATAAATAACAATTTACGATTAAAAATCAAATAATCTTATTTATAAAATTGTGGGATCCTGGAGACATGATATTGAATTCCAACCACCAGAATGCACTCGGGCGAGCCAGTGATTTTGCTGTTCAGGGTCAACCATTGAAATTAGAAAAATACCTATAAAATAAATAGCTTATAGAAGTGCAAGGAGATCAAATGACAATTGCTCGTAAATTCATAATATTTTTTGTATCAATTCTTGTGGCAGTGGTTATCTTAACTGGAGGTACCTGGCTTTATCTTTCCAGTCTGCTGCCTGATATTGATGGAACTGTTGTGATATCCCGGATAAAAGCGGAAACACAGATTATTCGTGATAAGTGGGGTGTGCCTCATATTAAAGCAGAAAATGCAAACGACGCCTATTTTGCCCTTGGATTTACTCTGGCTCAAGATCGGCTTTTCCAAATGGAATTGCAGCGGAGAGTGGCAAGAGGTGAGCTTGCTCAAATCTTGGGACCAGGCCTTTTGAATGTTGACAAGATGTTTCGAACGCTGATGCTTAAGCACCGAGCAGAAGATTACCTTGCGGATGAGGAGAAGATAAATCCTGAAGCTTTGAAATTTCTGGATGCTTTCCTTGATGGATTAAATTATTTTATTAATACCGGTTCTCTGCCAGTTGAATATACCCTGCTTGGATTTGAACCCCGTCCTTTTACCCGACTGGATTCTCTTGCCATGATGGGATATGTGGCCTATTCATTTGCCGATGGGATAAAAAGGGACTCTCTTTACACTATTTTTGAATCCTTTCTGACCCCTGCTGATCTTAAAATGGTGTTTCCGCAATACACTTTGGAAAACAGAGCGACCATTATAGAGCCCGCCGGTGACTATAAAGGAGATCAAGCAGGTGTTTCCCCTTTAATTGAGGTAACGGGATCTATTGATAAACCTTTTGCAGGTCTTAATTCTTCATTGCTGGCAGTTTTGAATCAGGCCACGAAGATTGTTCCTGCTTTTACGGGTAGTAATTCATGGGTAATGGCGCCGTCCAGGAGTAAAAACGGGCATGCATTGCTTGCCAATGATCCTCATATCGGTATTGCAAATCCTGGGGTCTGGTATGAAGCTCATATCCAATATCCCGGGTATGAGAATTATGGTTATCATCTACCATTGATGCCGTTTCCTATGTTGGGTCATAATACGTTTAAAGCCTGGGCTGTTACCATGTTTGAAAATGATGATCTGGACTTGTACGCAGAAATATTTCATCCGGATAATGCAAGTCGAGTTAAATTCAAAGGAGAGTGGGTTAAAGCCAAAATTATCAAAGAAACAATAAAAGTCAAAGATGCATCTGATGAATCCCTGACCATAAGAATTACACCCCATGGTCCTGTGATAAGTGATTATATAAAGGGATATGAAGGAAAACCCGTTGCTGTGTCCTGGGTATATCATAAGGTGGATAATCCTATTTTAGATGTTGTTTATGGGATGGGAAAAGCTTCGAGTATGTCGGAATTTAGAGAGGCTGTATCCAAACTTGCTGCACCGGGGTTGAGCATCTCTTATATTGACAACACAGGCAATATCGCCTGGTGGGGAGGTGGGCGAATACCAATTAGACCTTCCCATATGAGTGGGAAAAAGATACATGATGGTAGTTCGGGTAAGGATGAATTTAAAGGGTATCTTCCCTTTGAGAAAAATCCTTATCTGGAAAACCCTGAGAGCGGTTTGATTATTACGTCTAATAATTTGCCGACTCATGTTCCCATCGATCCTATCGGGGTGATGACCGGATATTTCAGACCATCTGACCGGGCGGCAAGAATCTATGAACTGTTGTCGCAAAAAGAAAAATGGAGTCTCGAAGAACTCAAAGCAATTCAAACGGATACGCGACTCAATGAAGGACACAAGATAGCAGGGCGGATTATTTCCATACTTGAATCAAAGAAAAAGTCTTTTTCAACAAGCGAGGCCAAGGCTTTGGCACAATTGAAATCCTGGGACGGATTTATGGAAACCAGTACCATTGGCGGAACTATTTTCGAGTTCACCATTTATCATATCATGAAAGAGACCTTGGAAAGCCATATCAGTCCTGACCACTTAAAAACCTATTTGAATCTGGTAGACTATTGGAGTTTTTTAAAACATTTTTTAAAGAATAACACACCGCCTGTCATAGGAAAAAATCCTTCTACACCGTCCAAAGACAGGGATACAATTGTTCTGAACGGATTTAAACAGGCGATTGAAGAAATGGTATCAACATTAGGAACAAATGAAAAGGAATGGCAATGGGGGGCAGTTCATACGATTGAATATGTTCATGCAGTGGGCAGAAAAAAGCCGTTAAATCTTTTGTTTAATGTCGGACCTTTTCCATGTCCTGCCGAGTTTCCTTCGGTGAACAAACTTAAATCAAAGATGGGTGATCATGAATATAAGGTTTCTTCTTTACCTTCCACCAGAAGGCTGATTGAATGTAATAACCCTGAAGAATCATGGAGTATTATTCCAACGGGTAATTCAGGTAACTTTATGAGTCCGTTCTATGATGATCAGGCCCGAATGTTTGTACAAAATCAATATCGCAAGATGCTGTTTACCGATGCTCAAATAAAAAAAGAGAGGTTTCATGTACTGATATTGTCACCAGAATCAGACCGAAAATGATCTTGAGCTGATCTTTTAACAAAACTAATCTCAATAAGTTACATGCACTGGATTTCACCAGTGATGTTGAAAGTTAGCCTATAAAATAACATGATAAATTTAAAATATAAAAAATGCAGTGTGTCAATTAGTGGTGATTATTATCAAATCATGTTTGATGTGGCAGGCATATTTATTCAAAACGACTCGGAGCGGCGGAACCTGTTTCTGGCAATATCCGGCAGACATTAAGACTTGATCGGTTCAGCCTAAGAGGTAAATTAAAACGTGTGCACTGATTGTGAATGAAATCCAAAATTAACTATTTGGTTGATTTCAAGGGCGTGATCCCGAAGATGGCTTCGCGGCCAGATGGCTTCAAAACAGATATCCTCAGTTTGTAAAACTACATTCAGAAAGATACCATTATTGAAAATTGTTTGTATTTTTCCTTTAAAACAGTTTGTAAAATTTTTTGACTGAAACGTATTTAACGAGATATCTTCAGGACGTATCCCCATAAAGTCAACATCTTTTCCTGGTTTGCTGGCCGGGGTTAATTTGATGTGTGTACCATCAATGATAATCTGATTGTTTGCCTGATGGATAGGATGAATGTTTTTCATCCCAACAAAATGGGCTGAAAACAATGAGTTGGGTTTTTCAAAAATTGACATGATGCTGCCCTCTTGCATTATACAACCGTCTTTAATTATTGCCCCTCGATTGGATAGGTATATAACATCGGTAAAATTATGCGATACCATAATGATGGTAATATCCAATTCAGTATGAATCTTTTTTAACAATTGTTTGGCCTCTTCATGGAAAATCGGATCCAAAGCCGACAGCGGCTCATCTAAAAGCAGAAGGCGGGGGTTTAATATCAATGATCGGGCCAGGGCCACTCGCTGTTTTTCTCCACCACTTAAATTTTTGGGTGTTCTTTTGATGATTTTTTTTAATCCCAGTGTTGAAATGAGAAAATCAAATCTGTTTTGAACTTCTTTTTTAGAAATATTGTGGTATGGGACGCCATAGGTGATATTTTGGGTGACATCAAGATGGGGGAATAGTGCGAAATCCTGGTAAACAATAGCCAGATTTCTTTTTTCAACAGGACAATGTATAAGATCACGACCCTCAAGCAGGAGTTGCCCGTCTGAAAATGGGATAAGCCCCATGATCCCTTCCAGCAATAAAGATTTCCCTGAACCTGTTGGGCCGATTAATGAAAAAAAGTCATTTTTTTTGATATGAAGATTAATATCTTTAATCGTAAACCCGGGTAAGGTTAGGTGTATATGGTTTAAGTCAATCATGTCGTTACCGGGTGTGCAAATTAATCGATTTTGTCAGCATCCGCAAAATGATAAACAGCAAAAATGAAATTATAATCAACCAGACGGCAATGGGTTGGGAATATTTTAGACCATAAGCGGTAAATCGCTCATAGATCATTACAGGCGCTGTCATGGGGTGATATGCAACAATGACGATTGCACCGAATTCACTGATCGCCCGGGCAGTGCACATGATAACACCCAAAATCATGTGTCGCCAGGTTAGTGGAAATGTCACACGTAAAAACGTTGTGATTGCGCCTGCACCCAGTGTGCGCGATGCATTTTCAAGTTGCAGAGGAACACTTTCAAAGCCCGCCTTTACGGTATTAACATAAAATGGCAGCCCAACGAACAGCAACACACAGATAATCCCGGTTTTTGTTCCCATGATCTGGATGCCCACATCTGACAGGAACCTGCCAATTGGATGATTTTTTCCTGAAAGACTGAGAATGGCAATGCCGACGACAGGATGGGGGATCATGATGGGTAAATCAATGATCCCCTCAATTACTTTTTTTCCGATGATGTTATTCCTGGCCAACAGATAGGCAAGCGGTGTGCCCATGGCAAAAGAAAGAAATCCGGCAAAGAGTGACAGACCAATGGATCTTGAAATGGCATTCACGACATCCATGTCTGAAATAGTTTCAACCATCATGGTCATTGAAGGCTCAATCGTCATTTTAATCAATGGCAATGTCAAAAGAAGGATCAATGGTAGGCTTAAAAACATAAAAAGCCAGCTAATGGGTTCACCTCTTTTCATTATGATTAGTTTTTGACTTCCACATATTTTGATATTTCAGATGGAAGTTTTTCTGCCATTTCTTTGTCTGGCACCCGGCAGGGGATAAATGGGGGTTGTCCCATTTTATTCAGTGTTTTTAACCCATGCTCGGGAGAAAGAAGGAAACTCAAGAACGCTTTTGCAGCTTCAGGATTGGGTGCATCTTTGAGCATGGTGATGCCATAGGTACATGACTTTCCCTTTTTTGTTATCCATGTTCCGGGTTTTTTACCGGAGACATCCACGATGGCCTGTTTGTAAAAATCATCATATTTGTAATTGCCTAAATTGATGTGATCGTTCAGGGTTACAAATCTCAACTCATGCTGGATGGCAACAGATAAATATTCCCAGGCATAGTCCATGTTGCCTGTTTTAAGCAGATTAACCAACTCAACCGATTTGGGACGAACATTTTTCAGGGGCCTATTGTCTAACAGTTGCTGATACAGGCCGGGAGCATTGTAAAACTTTTCTGCAAGCTGCAGAACCATGATACTCCGATAGCCACAGGGATCAAGATTGGGATCGGAATGGCCCCAGGATACAGCTTTTTTTTGCAGGATTTTATACCAATTGTCTTTGGAAATCTGATCGGCATATTTGCTTTGGTCTGTATAACATAAGACAAGCTGATTCGTCGCAAATCTGATATTCCAGGTGGAAAAATTAGGAATCAGGTTGTTATCGATCACTTTATAATCCGCAGATGCCATTATATCGGCAGGCTTGCCGACTTCTGAGATGAGGCGTGCCATCTTTGTACTTCCACCGGCTTCCCTTTGTACGTCAACATCGGGATATTTGGCTTCAAATGCCTTTTCAATGGCCGCAAAAGGTACGGTTAAGCTGCCGGCATGGAAAATCGATAACTTCCCTTTCAGCCCTGCCCGGGCATGTAAAGGAAGTACTGTTATCATCATTCCGGTTAGGACAAGCGTCAATAATATTGGCCATTTTATTTGTTTCATTTTATATCTCCTTTTTATGTAATTAATGGTTGCTTTTATAAGAAAATTCCAATTTGGAAAACTAAATAGCAACATACGTACCAATTATCACTAAAAACACTATGAATGTCTGTTTATTGCGGGCTTAAGCTACAAAGTGCTGCTGAAAATGAACGCATGGATGTGTATGTTAATGCAAAAATGCAAACAGGATAGTGAGATAAAGCGCGAAAATGCGACTTAAACCCTTAGACAACATTCATAAAGAACAAATTGAGTCAATCTTTATATTAGGCCATATTTTAAGGGTGGATAAAGTTGGAAAGGAACTCATGGATGCAGGTAATACTCCGGATCCAAAATATGTTGAACCGTCAAATTTTCCAGCGGATGACCTGATCGCCAGGCTTGGCAGGAATAAAATAACAGGCCTTGTGGGGGGGATTCCCTTTTGTTGATTCTTTAAAAGACCGGGTGGGCACTTTTAATTTATTTGAATTACGGGCTGTCCCAGGTGCTGTTCCCCGTGATCAATGGGAAAAAGTGCTGGCTGAGCACACCATTATTCCAGACAAGAGAATTACCGGTGGTGTTCCCTTTAAAATTATCGGGGATGTAAAACAAAAGCATATGGATTTCTGGACATATGGCAAACAATTGTACGTTGATCTTGCCAATAATGACCCTGGAAAATTAGAAAAGCTTTAATCCTTGATTGTGTTAAAAGATAAAAATAGGGGTTGGCTTAAGTTTGCCTTTGATCCTTGCTGGCAGACAAATAAAATTTAGCAATTAATATGCATTTAATTCAAATTGTGATGTCGATGTATACATTTCTCCTTCCATTTGTCAGTTTCAATATGATAGTAATAAACCATGAAAATTCAGATCATAAATTTTGATAAAAATGCTGTACCTGACATAGACCAGTCCAGGTTCTACGGTCAGGCTCGTTTCATTTCCATGAACGAGGATCAGATTCGGCAGCCTGTCACCAGCGATATGGACAGACTCCCGGATATCTCTGTTGTCTTTATTCATACCCATATCAAAGGCTGCCTGGAAAAAATCGCGACCATAACCAAGCAGCATATCCAAATCGAGATCATCGCTGCAGTGGACAACGAAAACCTGGCTACTGGAGTGCAAGCGCTTAAGAGCGGGGCTTCGGATTTCATAATCCTGCCGGCTACTGCCACCACCTTTGATCTGTATATCAACCGAGCCCTGGAGCGCCTTTACCTCCATCGACATATTTGTTTCAACGAAGACTGCTATAAGAGCCGGTTCGCTAAATCCCAGCAGAGCTACCAGCAATTGTTCAACGAGGTGCCCTGCTTTGTTTTTGTCCAGGACAGGGATTACCAGATCACGGAAGCCAACCGGAAGTTTGAGGAGTATTTCGGCCGCCATATCGGAGAATATTGCTTCGGTATCTGCAAAAATCGGGACGAACCTTGCCGGAAATGTCCGGCCCAGAAAACCATCAAAAGCGGTACCAACCAGGTATCGGAAATGGAGATTATTTCTTCGGATGGGGTCAAGCATGTGGTCATCTGCTGGACCGCTCCCATCAGGGACCTGACCGGTCAGGTCACCCATACCCTGGTCATGCTAACGGACATTACTGACGCCCGTCGCCTGGAAGACCATTTAACCTCCCTGGGTTTTATGATCGGCTCTATCTCCCACGGGATTAAGGGACTTCTCACCAGCATGGACGGGGGGATTTACCTGATGAACTCGGGATTTAAATCAGAAAATCCCCAAAAAATTCAGAAAGGCTTTCGGATAACCCGGGAGATGAGTTCCAGGATCAAGAAGCTTGTCCTGGACATCCTCTATTACACAAAGACCCGGACCATGGAGTGGGAAATGGTCTCCTGCGAAGCCTTTATGGAAGAGACTCTGGACCTGGTAATCATGAAGGCTAAAAAATACGGTATCACTGTATCCCATAAATTTGAGACCCTGACTCTGGACGACAAAATTGAAGTCGATAGGAACAGTCTCCAGGCCGCTATGATAAATTTCCTTGAAAATGCCATTGAAGCCTGTATTGACGACCCAGGTCCCAAGGGAAAGCAGTATACCATTGGTTTTTTTGCCAGGGTTGATCTGGAAAACATCGTGTTCATAATTCAGGACAACGGCCTGGGTATGGACAAAACCACTCTAAAAAATATTTTCACCATCTTCTTTTCTTCTAAGGGAAATAAAGGAACGGGGCTTGGGCTTTTCATCTCCAACAAAGTCATCCAGCAGCATCGGGGGCAGATCGAGGTGGACTCCACAAAAGAACGGGGCAGCCGGTTCGTGATCACCATCCCCAGATTGGTGCCACCTACAGCCAAAAACATCAAGCAGATAAAATAAACTGCTCAAACAGATTAAATACATTGGACAAATTATTTTTATTCTGACCCCATTAATTAAAAGCAACTCTAAGCAGCCTTGTTTTGGTACAAAAATGGGGCTTTTACGAGGCAATATCAACAATACCGTAAATCTAACAATCAAAATGCACTCGAGCAAGCCGTTAATTTTAAAACGTTATAAGTCATGTAGGTGATTTCAAATATGTTTTGCCCAATATGTAAATGCGAATATCGGGAAGGATTCACAGAATGTTCTGATTGTAAAACCCAATTGGTAGCTGAGTTTCCAACTGATAAAAAACCTGTTTCAATCAAATATAAAGAAGTTACTTCAAATCTACGCCATGATGATATTATTGTTATTAAATCAATTCTGGAGGCTAATGGCATTATCTTTTCCGTACAGGGAGAATTGTTTGGCGCAATACGTGGCGTTCCAAGCACAATCAGGTTAATGGTTCAGGAAAGTCAGTATGAAGACACATTGGAACTATTAAAAGATTTTATGTAACATGCCTTGAACTTTCGTTGCAACGGGCTACAAGGGGCGGCTTTTTTGAAATCTATGGTAACTTTAAAACAGTGTTACTCGCACAAAGCTTAGTGCCCTCCCTGCACTCGGTGGCCCCTGAACTTGAACCATTATACATCAGGAGGTAATATTGAATATACGTAAATATCAATCAAAAGATAAAAGTTCATTGGTCTCACTCTGGGAGAGTGTCTTTCCTGATGACCCACCTCATAATGCACCCTCTATTGTTATTGAGCAAAAACTGGTAGTTGATGATCTCATTTTTGTAGCAGAAAATGATAAGAAAATTGTTGGTGCTTGCATAGCAGGTTATGATGGACATAGGGGGTGGCTATATGCGGTTGCTGTTACACAAAGTCACCGTCGCAAAGGAACAGGTACTCTATTAATAAAATTTACAATCAAAGCCCTAAAGGCTATTGGATGCAACAAAGTAAATCTTCAAATAAGATCTACAAATACTGCTGTAGCTGATTTTTATAAATCTTTAGGTTTTTTTACAGAAGATCGATTAAGCATGGGAGTGTTCACCTAAATTGGTGTATAACTCAGCGCTGCACTGGTCCGCAAAGAGCGGATTTTATAAAATTTGTGATAACTCTAAAACAGTGTCACTCTTAACCCAATTTAGTGGAACCTTGTTCCCTTGCTTCGCTCGGCGGCCGTGAGCTTTAACGTTCTGTTTTCAGTACAGATATCAAAGTTTAAAAAAATTGAAAAATTGTGTTGCGTATTGCGCATCATGCTGTATGCTTAACTCATTATTAGAACTTTTAAACACAAAAAGCGGCATACGGTCTTTGAAACTGGTAAATTGTCAGGTATTCAACCAGGGCACAAACTAAAACTTAGGACTCGGCTAATCGCATTTGATACTTCAATATGCTTAGATGATATGAATACTCCAGGCTGGCGGCTCCACAGTTTAAAAGGTAATCGTCAAGGGTTATGGGCGATTGATGTAAACAAAAACCGGCGTATCGTTTTTGAGTTTAAAGATGGTAATGCCGATGTTGTAGATTATGAGGATTATCACTAATGGCTATGTATAACTCTCCCCATCCTGGGAAATTCATCAAAGAAGTTTATTTGGAACCTTTAAGTGTATCACCCCGCAGCGTTGCTTTACAGCTGAAAGTTTCACCTTCAACCTTTTCAAGGCTTATCAAAGGACAGAGTGCCATTAGTCCAGGGATGGCTCTACGCCTATCTAAATGTTTGGGGCGTAGTCCGGAAAGTTGGCTGCTTATGCAGGATAGCTATGACCTTTGGCAAGCCAAACAAAATGTCGATCTTTCTGGAATAGAGCCATTAGCAATTCCTGCTTGATTCGTTAATCTAAAACCACACATAACCGTCGGGCTTTAAAAACCGACACCATAAATTTATAATGTTTTTTTCTGTAATCAAATCAAATAGAATAATATCTTTCAAGTTCGGAGCCATCATACTATTTTTAGCTCTTTGTTTAGCTCTTGTCGAATCCCTCGGTTTTGCATTGTTTTCTTTTGCAGTTCAGGCAGCACCTGGTTCAAAAACTGTCTATTTTATATGGAGAATTTTCGATTATTTATTTTTCCAAACTTTTTTATTAGGACTCCTTTGTTTCTCTTCTGGAGTGTTGAACAAACTTTTCCAACTTGATTTATCTCTCTTTAAAATGGTTTTTATTTCAATAGCATTTGCTGTAATTTTTTATATCTTTATCGTATTGCAATTAATCGATGATGGAATAATTTTGAAAACCATTGGCTAAGTTAACGCACAACAATCATGCAGCAGACTACAAGAGGCGACCTTTTTCAAAGTTACAGCCACTTTGGAACAGTGATACTTTCAACTAATTTTACTGGAACCCCTTGTTCCCTCCCTGCGATCGGCTGCCCCTGAATTCCACCGTTGGTGAAGGCACTCTTCGTATGTGGGCTAAGATCATTACAAAAGCCTTAATATTCTTTGCTGTGTATGAATTAGACGGTGGATTTTGGACCTGGATCTGCTTTTCCCTTATTAAAATTAAATATTTATTTTTAAGAAGGAACTTGCTTTTTGGCGGTTTTTTTGATGAATCATTAGTGCACGGAAGATATTTTTTAAAAATGGAGGAAAAAATGAGCAGGCTTCTGAAGCGAATATTATTTTTCCTGGCAATTTTTTGCCTGTCAATTGAACTGCATGCAGCCCAGATGAATGAAACCCAGATCCGGCAGGCTGCCCAGAACTGGTTGGACCGAAATAAGATCTTCCAGCGTGAAGCAGGCAAGGGGAACACGTATCGTGTGGAAACCGTATCCGCAATTGATATGGATCAGCAAAACACCCCTTTAGCCTTCCATGTGGATTTGTCTCCAAAAGGATATCTAATCATCTCAGGCAATGATCTTATTTCCCCGGTGATTGCGTTCAGTGCTATGAGTAATCTCAATCTTCTTGATCACCCTGATAATGCATTCAGAACTCTGTTGTTCGGTGATCTGGAGCACTGCCACCGGGCTTTGGCAGAAATTGTAAGCAAAGAATCAACAATAAGGACCTCAAAAAAAAATACGGGTTCAAAAAATCAACTGCTTTGGCAGAAATTGCTTGCCCAGGAAATCAGTTCAGACAATCTCATTCCCAAGGAAGCTGGTGACAGTCCCCTTATTGGGCCGTTGATGACCACGAGCTGGAATCAAAACCGTCACTATAACGAACTGTGCCCACTGGACTCTCATGCATCCTCCCATTATAACGGCCGGATGCCAACCGGATGTGTGGCCACGGCTGGAGGTCAGCTAATGAAATATTACAACTGGCCGACACAGGGGACAGGCTCCCATTCCTATTTTGATGAGACAGAGGAACTGGCGGCTAGTTTTTCAGATCCCTATGATTGGTCAGCCATGCTGGACACCTATGATCCATGGGGTGAGGAACCACAGGAAGCTGTCGATGCGGTGTCAGAGCTTCTCTATGAACTCGGCGTCTCCATTGAAATGAATTATGACCCTGCTGGTTCCAGTGCTTCGATGGGTGATCTGAATTCGTCTTTGACGTCTCATTTTTATTATGAGACCGGCAGCTTTATTTACCGCAGTGACGATGAGGCAGCTTTTGATGCAGCCGTGTATAACAATATAATCGCTCAACGGGTGGTCGTGACAACCTATCCGGGACACGCTATTGTGGTGGACGGGCTCGACCAGGAAGAAGGAGAAGACTTCTATCATATCAATTATGGCTGGGGCGGATTAAACAATGGTTGGTATAAACTGACAGAAGTTCCCATTGATTCTTCTTCCGGTTCGGAAACACGTTCCCTTTTCTCCGGTCTTTTCGATATCCGGCCACAATTTTTACCTCTGCTTAAGGACTTTACCGACCAGATCGATACAGACGGTGAAATAGATATCATCTGGAGCTTTCCCGATGTCAGACGGTCCGAGGTTACACAATTTCAGATCTTTAAAGGCGAATATGAGACCATGGAATTTTTCGATTCCTGTGACGATCTCACCGACTGGACAGGGTCTTCTTACTGGCAGGTGGCTTCAGATGAAGGATATACAGCAGATGGATTTTATTTCCCACCGGATATTCTGGGCTACTTTGACCTTAACCTGGCTGTACCGGTCAGAGCAAATACAGATACCATACTGAGTTTTCGGTACAAAGCCGTGTTGTACGATGCCCATCTCTTTTTACAGACATCGGTTGATAATGGTGAGACCTGGGTCACTCGTTTTGATGTGACAAGCACCCCAGGGAACCAGGGATGGCTTGAAGCACAGATTGATATAGCCGATCAACCTGAAGATTTTTTGATCCGGTTTCGATCGGAGTTTGAAAGTGGCAGCTACTGGCCTTCACCCCATGGTGGTATATGGCTCGATGATATTCGTATCAGCGGTGCTGAATTTATTGCCTGGCAAGTGGCAGCAGATTCCCTTCCTCCCAGTGCAGACCAATACCAGCTCTCTCTGCAAAATGGATCCTATTATTTTAGTATGCGGGCTGGAGACAGCCAGGGTTGGGGCCCCAGATCACCTACCACCGGCATTGTTATACAAATTCCAGATGTATATGCCGATTTTGACCAGGACAATGACGTGGATGGACGTGATATCGTAGCGTTTACCTTGAATGGAGCCTTCGAAAGACTCTCAGAGGTGGCTGCCGATTTCGGACGTCAGCAGTAAAAACTAAAGATAGTCTTTTCAGATCATCATCTTGTCAGACCAGGTTAACCCGCTGAAAAGATATATCATTCAACCAAAAAATACTTTTATAATCACCATAGGTTAACGTTTTCGGCCTCAAAAACAGCAATTTAAGAATTTATTATGGTTTTCAACGAACAGATGAACCGGATGAAGCCCGTTATTTGGAATGTCAAATATTATAATATCTTTTAAAAAAACAACCCTATTACTTTAAGGTCATATCATGAATGAAAAAAATGCCTGGAAGGCTGTTAAAAATAGATACAGGCTTTCTACAAAAGTTCAAATGTACTTTGAACTAAGTTTTCCTAAGTATCTTATAGGCAAATGCAGGTTCACTATCAACAATACCGATGAAATTAGAAAGCAAAAAGTCTCTCTTTCCACAAAAGGGATTGTTTTTTCAGACACAATACCACTCAGTTGGTTTACTTCCTCGGTATTAATACCTTGGGAAAAGATGCTGAAAATTGCTATCTCAGATACAACACCTTCAATTGACGGTATTTTGGACACGCCATTGTCAACCAAATCAAATAATCAACCCTCTGATTTTGAGTGCTGCAAACTACAACTCAATGATCCGAAAGAAATGACAATTGATGTGCCATGGTCAAAAGAGTTTACAGATTATGTACAAAGGAACAAACTATTTGATATTTAACCCTTGGTTACATTCAGGCAAAAAGTCAAAGATACCGTGGCAACAAGCATTGAAATCAATATCTTGTCTAACAGGTTGTTCCCTGATGGAAGGATCAAGGCTCTTTTAACGATGATTCTGTAATTGGAGATTATTTGAGTTCTGGAGAATAGCATAAGGTACTGTATTCAAACAGAATTTATGATTTGATTCCAAAAGTTCAAATTCATGAACTTTTGAAAAAATCCTATAATTTCAACCATTTAAAAAAAATATTGTCAATACTCAGTTAAAAGGGGTTCAAAATTTTGAACTTTATTGTCGTATCCCCCATAACTTCTCTATCCTAATAAATTTAAAGGGAATAATATATTTAATAAAAAAAGCTATTATTTCAACTGTTTAAAAAATTAAATTCATTTAATTGTTGAATTTTTGAAGTACTGGCAAGGTCTTTGCATTAACTATAATCAAATACAAATTAGTTTTTTCATCTTTTTTTCCTTTTCTAAGAAGGGCTACCACAAAGAAATTTTGGTAGCCCTTCTTAGTTTTAGCACCTGCTAAAAAAATCTAAACTCCAATGGTTGCTATTTTAATTCGATTTAAAATCAAAATGTAAATTGATTATGCTTAGCTCTTAAGGATTACCCTGTGAAGTATGTAAAAAGATTCACCCCATATCCGATAAGAATCACACCAAAAAGCCCTGTGGAAAAACCCATAGCAACAATAACTCTATATAAATTTTTATTTGCTCCATGAGTTCGAGATAATTCTATATTATCAAATTGTATTGTACCATCTGAAGAGCGGTTCTCCTGTTCATACTTTTCAAGAAGCTTAGTTTTTTTACGGCCTTTGATAACCATAAAAATTCCAGCTGATAAAAATATGCAACCTGTAACAAATGCGGGTATAAACATTTTTCTTGTCCTTGTTTAAACTATTTTGATTTTTTATAAATTTCCCAAACATCATTCAAAGGTCTCTTAAAGCCAATGACCAATGCAGCAAAGGAGTAGATGTTACACTAATTAGTCCGAAAAAAAAAGAATGAGTAACCCTTCAACTAAAAATAATTAAATAGTTATTTGAACACAACCCTTTACTTAATGCTTATCCCTTCAAAAAAATATAATGTTATTTTTAGTTATCTGGTTTTACTTGTCTGGTTTTGCATATCTTATTGACCTAATTACTAATTTACCGTATTTTAGATAGTGTTTTCTTTTTCTTATCTTTAACAATTTGGAGATTTCCTATGGGGACTGATAACCTATTTTTTCTTGAAGCCTTGGAATGGTTTGATGAAACAGGTCAAGCATTTGTTTACAGACTTCCTGAACACGGCTCAGGTGAGATTAAATTTGGCGCACAGCTCACGGTGCGAGAAAGCCAGGCAGCTGTTTTCTTTTATAAAGGGAAAGCCATGGGCGTATTTGGGCCTGGACGTCATTCCCTTAAAACAGGGAATATCCCTCTTCTAACAAAGATAGCGAGTCTTCCATGGGCATTTAAAAGTCCTTTGAGAGCTGAAGTATATTTTGCAAATTTAAAAACATTTACCAACCTAAAATGGGGAACACGAGATCCTGTTGCATTTAAGGACACTGAACTGGGGCTTGTAAGATTAAGAGCATTTGGCGTTTTTAATTTAAGAATTGTTCAGCCCGTACTTTTTATCAATCAATTGGTGGGGACTCAAGGCGTATATACAACTGAAGAAATCAGTGACTATTTAAACCAGGTCGTCGTGTCTAAATTTAATGACTTTATTGGTGAAAAAATCAAAACTATTTTTGATTTACCTTCACAGTATGATGAATTAGGCAAAGGTCTTGCAAAAAAAGTTCAAGCTGATTTCAAACGGTTTGGGATTGCTGTTAATGGCCTTTATATCAATTCAATCACGCCACCGCCCGAAGTTCAAAAAGCGATTGATGATAAAAGCAGGATGGCTGTTTTTGATGATATGAATAAACTCATGCAAATGAAAACTGCCATGGCCATGGAAAAAATCTCTGAAAATGCAGATGGAGCTGCAAATGCAGGCGCTGGGACAGGTATGGGTATGGGCATGGGTCTGATGATGCCGGCAATGTTTGCACAACAATTAACAAATCAACCAGCCACATCTCCTGCTCAACAACAGGTTGCCTGCCAGGAATGTCAGAATAATATTCCATTGGATGCAAAATTCTGCCCTCAATGCGGCCACCAGCAGGTCGTTTTTGAAAAATGTGACCACTGCGGAAAAAATATAACGCCTGGAACAAATTTTTGTCCCAGATGCGGTAATCAGATTCAAAATAAAGTAACAGCAAAATTCTGCGCGAACTGCGGTGGTGAGAGTCTTTCAGATTCAATATATTGTAACAATTGCGGAGAAAAGCATTAGTTTTAAAGTAGAACATCAATGCCCTCAATGCGGTGCCCCTGTCATTCTGGGAGAAGACACTCTTTTTTTTGTATGCGAATTTTGCCGTGTACGGTCTTGTATCTCACAAAAAGGGTTTTCCCGGTATATGTTTTCTCCGTCTGAAAAAACCAGCAGTGATGCGCATATTATATATCTCCCATATTGGCGGTTCAAAGGTGTTCGCTATACCTGCACTTTAAAAGGTGTTGAACACAAATTCCTTGACATCAGCTGTCTTGCAATGGGAGAACCCAGAAAAAACATCCCAATTTCTTTAGGATTTCGATCCCAGGCCCTACCGTTAAAACTCGTATCCGCCAAAACAAACGGAAGTTTTTTACGCCCTTCAGGATATGAGCAGACACTTTTGAATATGAATAAAAAATTTACCTCGGATAATAAAAATGTATTTCAGGAAAATATTGGTGAAACCTCAAGCCTGATTTACTCCCCCTTTTATATAAAAAATGGGCATCTTCTTGACGGCATTCTTAACAAGCCTGTTGGAACTATTGATGAGAATAGCTTTGATTTGGATCGTGCTGACACCTGCAGGCCCGAAAAAGAGACCCTCTTTATTCCTGGGCTTTGCCCATCCTGTGGCTGGGATCTTGAAGGCAACTTAGATTCTCTTGTTCTTGTATGCCGAAACTGTGAAAGTCTTTGGAGTGCACGTGGCAAACAACTGGCCAGGATAAAATTTGGATGTGCACGCCCGGTCAATGATGAGGATGTCCTGCTGCCTTTCTGGAAAATCAGTGCAGATATTTCAATAATAGACCTTAAATCATATTCTGATCTGATAAAATTCGGTAATCTTCCACAGGTTCCCTTGCCGGGATCAGATAAACAATCTATATCTTTTTGGGCACCCGCTTTTAAAATTCGCCCTAAAATATTTTTGCGGTTAATCACTCAACTGGCTATCCTTCAACCCAAAGATGATTTTAAAAAACAATTGACCAAGCATACACTGCATGCGGTTAATTTTCCGTCATCTGAAGCCATTGAAAGCATAAAAGTCACTCTGGGTGCTTTAATGAAACCCGCAACAAAATACTTACCTAAGCTGGATGAGGTAAAAGTTACGCCAAAGGCAATTAAACTGATTTACCTTCCTTTTGAATCCAAGTCTCATGATCTGTATCATCCGCAATTGGGTGTCAGCATAAACAAGAACAGTTTAAAACTATCCGAAAATCTTTAATTTTATAAAAACAATTAATCCCTTATTTTTTCTTTAATGGCTTTTATAATTCCAAGACAAGCTTGATTTGCATCTGCTACAATGGCGACATCAGCCATTTTCATCAGGGTGGCATTGGGGTTTTTGTTAATCGCAATTATAAAATCAGCATCTGTAATGGCAGCTGTATGCTGAATAGCCCCACTGATACCAAAAGACAATAGTATTTTTGGTTTTACATTTTTTCCTGCCTGGCCAATAAGAGAATCGTGGGGGACCCACTCAGAGTATACGACAGGTCTTGTGGCGCCCACTTCAGCATTCATTAGCTTAGCTAAATCAAACAGCTTTTTAAATTTCCTTTTGCTACCCATACCTCGACCACCGCAGATTACAATATCGGCCTCTTCAATTTTCTGCTTTTTGTAGGGCTTATGTTTAGACTGAACAAGTTTTATCTTATCCCGGGGCAGCTCTTTTGGCAGCTCCAAATAGATAATATCCCCTTTTGCTTCAATGTCATGGGGTTGTTCATGAAAGGTTCCCGGTCGAATCGTTGCCATTTGAGGACGTTGAGAAGGGGTAATAATTTTTGCAACCAGATTACCGCCAAAAGATGGAGCAATCTGGACCAGCCTCCCTTTTTCATCTATGTCAAGATCAATACAGTCTGCTGTCAATCCTGTTTTAAGTTGTTTGGCCATTCTTGGTGCTGTTTCCTGGCCGAATCGGGTAGCGCCAACAAGCAGGGTCTCGGGTCGATACTCTTTTACCAGCCATGTCATTAGCCAAGAGTAAGTTTCAATAGAATAAGATTTTAAGTTTGGATGATCAATCACATACACTTTTTGTGCACCATGGGCAATATATTCGGCCACATACTCATCCACTTTATGGCCAAACACAACAGCACAAACATTTCCACCTGTTTTTGTGGAAAGGTAAACGGCTCTGGATAGGATCTGAAGGGTTACCCGGTTTTGAAAATAATTCCTGTAATCACCAAACACCCATATATCTTTTTTAGTGCCCATTATGCCTCGTCATGTTCATGTGTTTTAAGGTCTTTGCCCATAGCAGAGCTGATAACTTTACCATAGTCATCAAACAACTGATCCACTACTTTTTTCACTGCACCTTTAAGGACCCTGTTCTCTTTTTGGGTTGTGGGTGAAAAAACATCAATAATTCTTGTGGGAGAATCTTTTAAAGCAGAAAAATCCTTATCAAATCCCAGTTCTCCTGCACTGACTGTTTTGATATCTGGTTTTTCAAAGGCTGTTTCTACTCCTCCAAGGGCGAGATATCGAGGCTTATATGCTGATAAATCAATTGTTATAAGTCCTGGCAGATCCATATTTAAAATTTCAAAAAAGTCATCGACATGTCGCTGAACTTCAATAATATTTTCTTTTACCTCAACACAATTGACATAACCAATGGCAGGAATTTTGAGTTCTTCAGCCAGTTGAGGGCCGACTTGAGCGGTCTCACTGTCGCTGGTCTGGGCACCGCATAATATGAGATCAAAAGTTTTGCATTCCTTTTGAATACACTTTGCCAAAATATGGCTGGTTAAAAAAGTATCTGCTCCTGCCATCTGGCGATCGGTGAGTAACACCCCCTCATCTGCGCCAAGCGCTTTGGCCTGGTGTAGGATCTCTTCAGCCAAGGCAGGCCCCATGGTTATTGCACAAATATGGGCGGCTTGTTTTTCCTTGATCTGTAAAGCTGCCTCCAGTGCTCTCCGACTTGCCGGATCCATCATTCCTTGAGCCAGTTCTCTTTTTAAAGTCCCTGTTTTTGAATTCCACGGCAATTCTGAAACCATGGGGACTTGCTTAATACATACAATAATATTTAACATAATTTAACCTATCTATTTGGGTTGCGACAGAATGGATCTGGCAATCACCATTTTCTGTACTTCACTGGTACCTTCGTAAATCTGGGTGACTTTGGCATCCCTGAAATATCTTTCAACATCATACTCTTTACTATATCCGTAGCCGCCATGAATCTGAACAGCGACATCTGTCACTTCTTTTGCTGTAGAACTACAATAAAGTTTTGCCATGGATGCCTCGGCAGAAAATGGCTTACCGCTATCCTTGCAGGCAGCCGCTTTATAAAGCAAGAGTCTTGATGCTTCTATTTTTGTGGCCATATCTGCTAAATAATTTTGAATGGTCTGAAATTTAGACAAAGGTTTGTTAAACTGCTGACGCTCCTTTGCATAAGAGACAGAACTTTCAAAAGCCGCTTGAGCAATACCCAGTGCCTGGGCAGCGATGCCTATTCTACCGGTATCAAGAGCGGTCAAGCCAATTTTTATGCCTTGACCCATCTTACCCAACAGGTTTTTTTTAGGTACCCAGCAATCTTCAAAAAACAGAGATGAAACAGGATTGGCCCTCATGCCGCAAAGATCCTCTATTTCTCCTACCAAAAATCCGTCCCGATCTTTTTCAACAATAAAGACATTGGCAATATTATTTTTATTTGCATCCTCGGATACTGCAAATACCAAAATTGTACCACAGACACCACCGTTGGTTACAAAAATCTTTGTGCCATTTAATATAAATCCGTTTTCATCCTCAACAGCATTCGTTTCTACACCCCCGGCATCTGAACCTGCATTGGCCTCTGTTAAGCAGAATGCGCCAATACTCTCTCCTGCTGCCATTGCAGGTACGAATCTTTTTTTTTGTTCTTTTGTACCAAATTTAAGGATGGGGAATATCCCTACGCTATTATGCACAGTCACACAAAGTCCAAGAGCCGCACACACCTTAGACAATTCCTCGATAGCAATGGCATAACTTATCGTATCAAGGCCTGCACCACCATACTTTTTTGGCACCTGGAGCCCAAAAAAATTCAAGGGTTTCATTTTTTCAACAATTTCTTGAGGAAACCGCGATTCCTTATCCAAAAGAGAAACATGGGGTTTTATTTCACTTTCAGCAAATTCACTGACGGTTTTACGAATCAACTGATGTTTCAAACAGGGATTAAAATCCAAGATATTACTCCATTTTATTCATATGCATTTTCAAGTATTTTAAAATGAATACTTTTTTATTTTTTTGCCTTAAAACAAATTGGGTTGAATGTCGAGCTTTTTTTCTAATACTTTCATTGACAAAAACATAGTTTGACTCCATAAATATAAATTCTCTAAAGTCTGTTGAATATGTTATACTGAGTCAAACAAAATGGGTTGATGATTTAACATCCAAAGAGTCAAGCTGTATGATACAAAAAGGAAGGGGAAACTATGGATATCAAAATTAATTATTGTTCTGTCTGAAACTATGAACCAAGAGCTGCCGGTCTGGCAGAAGCCATAAAAAAAGAATTCGGGATATCTTCCGAGCTGATTCCCGGATCAAATGGGGTGTATGATATCATTATCGATAAAAAAACCATTTTTTCAAAGCATGAGGTCAATCGGTTCCCTGATAATGATGAAATCATTGCTTTAATTAAAAGCTGATTTTGTGAAATCATTTTCAAAATTCATTTTTTTTGCTTTTCTTCTTTGTCTTATTGCCTTACCCGCTTTTCTGTTTATGTTTGGAATTGATAATACCCCTATGGTTGAGCACAACAAGACACTTTCTTTTGATAATATAAAAAAAGCAAAACAGCTCATAAAAAACAATAAGCCTTATCGGTTTTCCAGAAAAAAAACAAAAGAGCTGACAATTAATGAAGATGACTTGAACCTTCTAATCAGTTATGCGATCTCTCACGGTCTTGACGCATCACGTTTATCTGCAAAAGTCCAGTTGCTTGAGAATACTTTAAATGGTTTTTCAACAATTCAACTCCCATCACTGTCTTCCGACCTTTACATTAATTGTAAATTGACCTTTAAACCCACAGTAAATTTTCTTGATCTGACCACCTGCCACATTGGCCGTATCAAGATTCCAAAGATAATAACCAAATTCATTCTATCCACATCACATGACCTGCTATTAAAAAACGATCTTTATAAAAACTTTTGGCATAACATTCAAACCATCAAACAAATTCTCATCAAAAATAAAAAGGCAACCGTTTACTATACGCCAAATTACAATTTGATAAGGGCCCTTCAAGAAAGCGGAAAATCTTTTTTATTGACCAATGAACAGCAACGAAAATTAGTTATGTATCACAATCATCTTTCAAAACTTTCAAAGGACCATATGCGAGAACAAAATTCTTTATTGAATATAATGAAAGATATGTTTGATTTTGCGGCTGAAAATACCCAAAAAAGCGGGGACCCAATTTTAGAAAATACGACTGCCATACAAGTATTATCTCTCTATGCAATCGGCCAACGTCTGGATCATTTACTTAACAAAGAATATAAATATAAAATTAAATATGCCCGAAGGAACAGGTTGTTATTCAACAATCGATACGATCTGCCTAAGCACTTTCTTGTTTCAGCGGCCATAACGGTTTCTGCGGGTAGCAAGTTTGCACATCTTGTGGGGCTTGCCAAAGAAATCGAGGATTCCGGAGGGGGATCCGGGTTTAGTTTTGCTGACCTGGCAGCGGATAAAGCAGGTGTAAAATTTGGAGAACTGGCTATTACATCAAAGAGTCAAGCCATCCTGTTTCAAAAAAAAATCAGCCTTGTGGACAATGAAAACCAGATTATGCCCTCAATATCAAATTTACCTGAAGGAATAATGGAACTCGAATTCAAACGCAGGTATAAAGAGCTAGATTCAAAAGCATACCAGTTAATTAATACAGAAATAGATAAACGACTCGATCAATGTCGTTTATACCAATAATATACCAGTTTTCATATAAAAATTGGGAAACAAAATACTATGATTAGTTTCCGGCAGTGTGTGGGTAGTACTCCTTTATGTGTTTCAGGATAAAAGAACATATTTACGTGTGGTCTTTAGGTTACGCGTGACCTTCAGGTTATGAAAACTGCTTTAAAACTGAAAAAGGCTGCTTTTTTTAAAAGCAGCCTTTTTCAGAAAAGGAAAAAAAGATGAAAAAATCAATTTTTGTTATGTTAATATTATATAAAGCAATTGGTGTGCCAACCAGTTGAATTATTTTTGATTAAATACATAA
>JAAEKY010000069.1 GCA_024227235.1 Desulfobacteraceae bacterium
AAATCCGTCTGACTATCCTGCTCGGTAAGGGTGAGAAGGTGTTCCAGACCGGGAGTCAGGGCTTTGGGAATTTTCTTAGCTTCGGAGGAAGCGGCAGCCTCAGGGGAGGACGAAAAAAACAATGTTATAAAAACAAATATCATGAAAATAGATGGGTTCTTGTACATATGTTCAATCTCTTTTGCTTGCTGTATTATTCAAACCTAAGTTGAGCTATTTGATAGAATCCGCATACCCAAGAGATCGGTGCAGACCAAGTCAAAAAATGCTCGATTTAAGCTTAAGCAGTCGTATACTACTTCTGTGACAAACCAAAACCTTAATTTATCTACCCTATGATTTCTGCTAGCTGAACGCAATAATATTGTTATTTGTTTTTGTGCATATTTTTCTATTCTTCACCAGAGAGTATAAAATTTTGAATCATTCCTGATATTTCAGGATGTCGTCAATAGGCAAAAATTTTGTATTCATTGCCTTTAGGGCGTTAATTAATATGATCGTTGTGGATCCAACATGTCTTGCGGGCCCACGCCGTTTGAATTGGCCTTTCTTGACACCTTGGATCTGGCGTACTCATCATATTTTGGATCAATTTAGGTTAAAGGTATTGTAATTTTATGATTTTGTAATACAACTGCTTAATCTGACTTGCCGAATAGGTTCCTACCAAGAGTTAGGCAATTTATTATCGCGGTTCTCTATAAAGCTCAAGGTGGTAGCGGTAGGGTGCATTCCATGCACCAAATCCTGCGATTGACAATGATACACAAACATAGAACCTCACCTTGATTTGGGAAAAACCTGGTGCGTAAAACGCACCCTACATGTTTATGGACTTTGCCCAGTTGGAAGCCTCAACTTGAGCTTTTTAGAGAACCGGATTTACAATTTCCGCAGCCCTAGAGGGAGTAAATCAGGAGACGGTTCATCCTTGAGCGCTTGGATTTGAATCCAGGTTCAACATGCGTGATTTGCTTGAAGACGGTAATATTTTTCGCATTGTATTATTTCTATATTAGTAATCTATCTTTTGCGGTTATGATCATTTGCTGATGAAAATAAAAAACAATCCATCAGTTTTAGCCGAAAAAACTGAGGTGCTTTACTTCCATCGCCCTTTAATTCCCATTTCAATGGGCATAATGGCGGGTATTGCTTTGGGCGCCTGCTGGCCTGGATACTATCACTGGGCGGTCGTCGTTGCTCTGTTTCTAATTGCAGTGATCATATGGTT
>JAAEKY010000070.1 GCA_024227235.1 Desulfobacteraceae bacterium
CTGTCAAAATGGGGTTTAAAACCAGGGCTTCTTTGCTCTGGTAAGAGGTCTTACCAGTTGATGTAAACTGTGTCAACCCAATATCGGGGGACATCCCTATTTATTGACGTTTACCAAAGGTTTGATAAGTAAAAGTGCATGCCAAGAATTGCCGGAATCGGTGCGCCGGGATATCCGCATCACATCACCCAGAGAGGGAATCGTCGTCAGCAAACTTTTTTTTAGGGTCAAAAGGGGGCAAGTCTTCATTTGACGCTTGGTGCATAATTAACGGCCGCTTAAGCCGAAGAAGCCCGGCAGAAAGACAGAAAATTTTAAATAGGTATGGCGTCCCCCGATTTGGTCCCCCGATTTCGGCAAATTGGAGAATTTGTGGGGCTTAGCTATTCATCTGTCAGCAAAAGGCTCAGCCAGGTAGCCAACAGTCTGAAAAGTGATAAAAAGGACAGAACAAAAAAGATTTACGCGCAACTAAGTACTAAAATCAAGGTTTGACCCCCCGCCTCGACAACTTTTGATTATAGCTCAATGACGGCCCTCACTGGCAAGCATGGCTGTTCTGCATCAAATATGATTTATGAAAAAGCATCAATTCAAGTGCCCATTCAGCCTCAGGGCCGAAGGGGCCGGGTCTTCATTATTGACAAAAACCACTAACCGATTATGGGATCCCTTTGTTTTTTAAGGATAATTTATGACAGATACAACTGCTGACGAAACAAACGAAATGGAAGAACGTAGGCAACAAAGCGGAACTTGGCTCTGCTTTGTCTTAAACATCATCCTTTTTCCTGCGCCCACCCACTTCACCATCCTGCGAATCAAGAATTTTCACTTTGCAAAAAGTGTTAAGCACCTTGGTTTGACACTTTTCTTGGTTATCATTCTTCTTTTGTCGGCAATTTTACAATTGATATATCCTGGGATCGGACGTTTCTGGATGCTGCTCCCTATTGTTTCCGGATGTTGGGTCCTTTTCGCGAATCGTTCAATAAAGAAAAATTTCAATTCCTTTGATATGGGTGTGGTTACCCATACCCACCTGCACTTTTTCCTGATTTTTCTTTTTCTCTTTACACTCCTTACAGTTCTCCCGGATCTCGATTTTATTGAACTGAATCAACAATCACCAAACACGACCAATCTCTGGTTAACAACGGTGCCTTTCTGGCAGGACCTTGTGATCTTGATTATGGGTGTGGCGGTGTTGCTGGCAGGATATCTAACCAATACCAAATCGTCGATTTCCATCAATCGCGCCTTTATCCTCTATGCATGTTTCATCACCTTATATTTCTTGCTGGCTACGGCTTTGGTTTTATCTTTCAACTGGTTGAAGGTCAAAGGCGGGTTGGGAACCCATATTTTACTCGCCTTAATATCCGCCATGCTGGCACTGGACTATTGGGACGCAAGGGCCTTCGGCCAGTACGTTAGACGCTTCTTTTTCCTGACATGCACTAAAGGATTGTATTTTCTTTTTTTATGGCTTTGCTTTTTAGGGTTACCGCAAAAAACCGCGTCAACAATTGTCGTTCATTATTTCAAGAAATCCAGACCCGCGGTTGTTCAGGGCTTTGATGCGCATCTGGTGTTTTCGCACCGCGACCGTTTTAGAAGCGCCCATAATGCATCTCATCGGCTAAGATATCTTTATACCAGAGCGATATTAAACGCCCGGACGGATGAACTGAATCAAATCAACCGGCGTCTTTATAAGAACAATGAGGCTGTTTTCCCCGCAGATGCAGATATTTATTCTTTGAAGAAATTAATTGACAGCGGGAAGGTGAAAAATCCTGTATCGCTGTTTGAGAAAATTCCTAAATTTCGACCCATCCACCCGGAATGGGATGTGATGCTGACTGCGCTTTTGATGCAGAACACGATTTCTATGAAGGATCTTAATGATTTTATCGTCGACTTTAAAAGCATTCTGCCGAAAATGTCGGAAGGACACCTTCCGCCTATCAACACACCCAACAAAGCTCGTTATGTCTCATTAGCAACAAATACCCACGTTGATTTTATACCCCCCAAATTTGAGGTGATAGAGGTCCTTTTAAAAAACAATCTGTATCCGGTGCTTTATATCCATCTGGCCGGAAGTCAATATTGGGCAACCCTTATAAATATGGATCCGCAATCCGGGATTGCATGGTTTCGAATTGAAACCAAATCGGATATGGGGCAATCGATTCAAAATCTATATGATTCCGACGAATCAAAGGAACTTGAAGATGAAATCACTTCTCGAATAATGGTTCCCTTGTCCCTCAAGTATTTTCGTGATCACATGGAACAATACCCCGGACCGGTTGTTGTTTTTACCAAAAAAGGCCTTGGGAAAACCCTGCCAAACCTTTTTTCCGGCAAAGAACTTGATGCGACAAATCGCGCCATCACCCTTTCCGCTGACCCTGAAAGTTCAACAACGCCTTTGGTATCCGAGCTTCAGCCTGACACATTGTCCGATTATGCCGGTTACCTGCGCAGGGTGGCATCCGTAAAAAACATGCTGAGCCCCACGCCCTACAAACGCAATCGTTTTTTCAGGCCGGCAACCCCATCACTTGATCTCACAGGTGTAGATCGTCTCAAAAAAATCGATGACCTTATCGGACAGATTCCCAATTTAGTCGGCCGTGACCGAATTAAAATTGCCGCTCTTCTTGCAGCCAATAATCACGCGAGGATTGCACCCCATCTTTTTAAGCGTATGGCCACAGAAAAAACAGTGTCGAGCGATCATATGGGTTGCCGTGATGCTTTCTTGATAGGTCGCGAACTCTTTCTGCTTGGATATCACCAAAAAGCATATCGATATTTGGAGTTGCCTTTTTTAAGACACCCTTTTAATTCAAAATACGAACTTTGGTATCATATTGTCAGAGAAAAATTAACGCTGCCGCCGATCCCTTTTTATTCACCCCCCTATCATCAACCCGATCTTTACCTTTATTATCAAACACTGGTTGACCTTAGAAAAGGGCATAATAAAAGAGCCCTTAAACGATTGGAGGATGTGATTGAAAAAGATAGCCTCAACAGCCTTGCCACCCATTTGCTGAGCAAGTATTTTAACCGGCCACTGGATGATCACCATTTCTTTCCCACACAGGAGGGGCTTTAATGAACGACGTCAAACTGCTCAAGGGCTGGAAGATGCTAATATATACGCTGTTTTTAGGGCCTATATTTTTGGTCTTTCATTTTCAGGAAATGCGCAACACCTATCCCGTATCTAAATATTTTGCCTGGGCTTCCCTTCTGGTAATGGCCATAAGCGCCTATCTGATGTTCACCTTCACATTCAGCCCCAATATCATACGAATCGCTTATCTTTTTATCTTTCTGTCAATATTCGGAATGGCCTTTTTCTATTGCTGGAGCCTGAACGCCAAATCCAAAAGCCGTACACCGAGCCCAAAACAAAAATTGTCCCTATCACGGGCATTTTCCTGGATGTTAATCATGGCCATTTTATTTGCCGGGCTTAACAACATTGTTCGGGCGATTTATTATTGGTTACTGGGGGAGCAGGTCACCGTTTATTTTTCCTCCCAGGCAAAAACGTTCCAGTTCTGGATTTTCGTTGGGTTGCTGTATGGTTTTATTTATGGAATCCGAATAAATTATAATTATTTCAACCGGGATTTGAAAGCCGTCGGCAAATCTATTTTTTCCGTTTTCATTTTGATCTTGATCGTTAACGGCCTGGTTTTAGCCACGGTGATATACCCCCTTCAACGGCTTACACCGATCTCATATTCACCTCAGGTTTCAGACTTTTTGTTTTATTTTTTGCTTTTCATCGCCATAACATTTTCCACGACCTATCTATTAAGATCCACTTTTAGCATCGGCGCCGTAAAAAGTTGTCTTGCTGTATTGGTCGGCATACCCCTTATTGTACTGCACGTCATCATTGTCTCTGCTTACGCTGTTACCCTAAATTTAACCATAGCTTCTATTCTGGAAGACCGACAAAATATTTCTATGGCGAAAGAAATTTATGCCAAGGCCATACCCTACATCAAGCACGACAACCTTATAGCATCACTCCATCATCGGCAAGGCGTACTGCAGGTCTTGAATCAGGACTATCCATCTGCCGTTGCCAGTTTTAAAAAAGTGCTTGCCGATTATTCGGAGGATTATCCTGTTTTTTTGAAAGCGCGCCGATACATGGACGCCTTTGAAAAAAACCGATCCGCAAAAAACCACAGTAGAAAAATACTCACGGTCAGACATCAAACCTTTGAACAAGCAGCATCCTGTTTTCCCAATTCACTTTCCGTTATTTTAAATTATTATGAGGAAGAACCGGTCAGCACTAGAAAATTGAGCTATGCCATTAAGGAAGGTTTTTCCGAAGGTACATTCATATGGAAAGCACAAGCCTTTTTAAATAAAAACGGCTTCGAACTCATAACCACATTCTGGCAGAACGAAAGTTCATTAATTTCACTTTTAGAAGCAGACTATCCGGTCCTTGTCTATATTCCCGGTCATGTTTATACCCTGTATGGATATGATTCACGCGTGGGGATGTTTTTCACCTACGATACAGCTAAATCGAATCGCTGGAACGACAAACCCTTTTGGGAATTGCAACGGCACTGGATGGAGGGTAGTTTTCTGATGAGTGTGGTGGTGCCTAAAAAAGATTTAAAACAATTCGTTGTTCAATTTCCCCAATTTGAACGTTACCGGGACCAATACCAACTGTTTCAGAAAGCGCAAATCAGCGATTACTATGAGAGCAAGGGGAACTTTTGGAAAGATTATGATCGTTACGGGCTTTCAAACAAGTTTGGCCTTGATCGTCTGAAAATGAACGAGTCGTATTATCTTCACAATGATTTTTCACCTTTTCCATGGAATAACGAAGCATGGGAAAATGAAGTTTTACCGGTCTTGAGTCAATCCTGGGCCTTGGATTGGAAGATAATTGAAAATTACATTCTCTATCTCCTCGATAGCGAACAACCCAATAAGGCCCTTGGGTTAATCGAAATCTATCAGTCCCATTTGTCGGCAATGCCCAATTCTCCTTCGCCCCGATTTTGGGATTATCAATCCTATTTATCCTTTGAAGAAGGGCCGCAACTTTCCGAGTTGCTGGAGCTTAAACTTGCCGCTCTAATCGATGAAAACAGGAAAGATACTATTTTATCCGTATCTGACAAGTTGATCGGCATCACGGACGAAGCAAGGTATGGATCTTATTGGGGGCATTATTTTAAAGCCAGGCATTTGATGGATATCGGCGACTTAAACGGTGCGGCCGACGTTCTGCTGTCGTCGCTCGATAAGCTTCGCCTTGGATATGGAAGTAACAGATCCTTCAGGTATATTCTTGAGGCCTTGGATCAAATTCATCGGATGGATCAGACAATAATCAAGCCGGAAAAGTTGTCCCTTATCGAGGTGGCACGGATAAATCACGCTTATTTGCATTGAAGTCATAACATCAGGAAAACAAAGTCAATCGAATGGGCGATTGATGCGATTGGGCCGAGCCAAGCCAACATGTTGCTTTTGCGGTATATGCCGAAATGGAAATTTATGCCAAACTATTTTCCCAAAATATACAGTTCCTGTTTTTTACTTACTGCGCTACCAATTCTCTATTTTATTTTGATATTGATTTTAGGTTTAAAAGGCAATCTTGGACGTTGTGATGCAATACCCTGGGTTATTTCTGCATTCACAATATCACCCTTATTGGTGTTAATGGCCTTTGTAAAAACTATTTTGAATAAGGAAGAATCAAAAAACGGAAAGATCATATTAATTTCAATCCAAAGTTTATTTCTATTATACGTAATATTTTATTGGATTCATAAATTGTAATTGGTCTAACCTCGCTATTCCACTTGATGGTTCGCTCTACAGCGGTGTAGGCTGGGTTGAACTTGCGAAACCCAACCATTAAAAAATTCCAACGGCATGGGACATGCCCGGCCCGGCGGATGATTTTAAATGATTTTTTTTCGCCATTGTTTCTTTTTTAATGAAATAATCTGTTGTCGGGTGTCGTTCCTCAACCAGATCTACGAGCTAAATTACGAAATATAGGGCTTTGAGATGTTAAGAATATTTATGTTGTTAAATTTGATTCTTTTTTCATACATACTGCTTCACTGTAGTGGTTCATATGACGAAATAAAGATGGACATTAAAAAAGTTAATGATCCAAATTCATTGCACGAGGCTCGCGATATAATTTTTATTAAAAATGGTGAGACTGTTGCGCTAAGAAGGTATCATAATGGTAAAAAAATCATTTCAAAAGGGGATTTGTCTTTTCTATTTAGGAATGCTTGTGAGATAAGAATTGTTTATAAAGAAAATGATAATTCGATGCCGATGGGTGTCGTTTACTTGAAGAAAAATAGAGTGATAGCAGAGAATATATATAAGGATGAGAGTCATATTTCTAATGGAAAAATACCTGATGGGATAATTATTGAGAAATATAAAAATGGTAAAATTAATAATATTATTCAGTATAAGGGCGAAAAACGAAATGGTTATGCTATTTCACTTTTTTCTAATGAGAACTTGAAGTGTGAAACTGAATATTTGGATGATTTTCCAACAGGAAGGGGTCGATTGTATTACGAAAATGGTAACCTTAAAACAGAATTTGAAATTGAAAACAGAGTAGAAAAATATCACAGAGAGTATAGTATTAATGGCAAGTTGGTATATGAATAAGGTAATAAAATCAACAAATAAGAGATCTGGCAAGGAAGGGCTGTAAGGTGCGGGGTCACCCATTAAATTAATTCAGCGGTGTTGGGTTGAGCTTGCGAATCCAACATTAAAAAATTCCAACGGCATAGGGCATGTTCGGCCCGGCTGATGATTTTAAATGGTTTTTTCGCCATTGTTTCTTTTTTAATAAGATTAGCTGTTGTCGGGTTTCGTTCCTCAACCCGAC
>JAAEKY010000071.1 GCA_024227235.1 Desulfobacteraceae bacterium
AAAAGCATTGATGACAATGGAATCACGACAGAATTTATTCGTTGCCCTGACCCAACTGATGCAGGTGTCGTTGCAAAAATAATCCGGAAAAAACTGAGTTCACCCAAAGAGGTGGGATGGTCATGAGCACCTCTGAATAACTATTACCTGGGGTTGTTGGCAAGCATGGTTCTCTTACGCAAGGCATTCTCAATTGTTGTAATGAACCGTAAATAATCAAATTTTATTGGCTTAACAACCAAAAGATGCTTATGGGCAATTTATAGAACCAATCAAAAAATCCAAGGCAAGCGCAAAAAGTTTAAAATACGAACATAAGTTCACCTTGACGGTATCATCGAATAAATGTCAAATTGTTATTGGCCTGATCAGGCCAATAAATACGGAGATTACGGGTGTTATTGGTCTAATCAGGACAATAACACCATTTCGGCTGCTAAATAGTCGTAATATAATACGACTATTGGATCGTCTAATCATAGGTTATATGATCTCAATAACAAACGGAGATAACAACCAATCAAATGAAAGAAATCCAGGAAAACCCTAAGGAACAAGAGAGCAAGCAACAGTTAGTGGGTTGGATACTTTTCGTTTTATGTGCCTTTTTTTTCATCGCATCAAGTTTAAAGAATCGAGATACTTTGACTTTCATTGGTAGTGTCCTCTTCTTAATTTCGTGTATTGTTTTTATTATTCCGCTGGCAAGAAAAATGAAAAATTCGGAGGATCGAAATAACAAATCATATAACAAAGCTAATGCAGCCGACACAAAAAGCCGCGCGGCTGATTAGCGACGTTCGGCAGGTGGATTATGAAGTACATCTTGTCAATATTTCTTTTAATTTTACCATTAACGGCATTTTCAGCAGAATATAAAATAAGCGAATTT
>JAAEKY010000072.1 GCA_024227235.1 Desulfobacteraceae bacterium
CGCGTCTTTTAGTGCCTGCTCTGCTTTTTCAAGCTCTAACTTTTTTTTATCTACATCCTCAACAGAAGGCCCTTGAGCAAAAACATCTCTGACTTGTAATTTCTCTTTTGTCTCATGACCAGTTTTCTTTTTTTTCACAAATTTTGAAAGGCGGCTTAAATTGTTTTTTTTAAGTTTTGCTGTGACCTTTTTTGATACAGTAAAATCCTGTTTTTTTGTTATTCCTTCTTTAGCTTTTGCCTTAACTTTTTCTTTTGTTACTGCAACTCCTCTTTGCTTCAGTGTCTGAGCAAAAGCCGCTTTTGCCTCTTCTAAACCTTTTCTGCCAGAGTTCACTTCATCATTCATCTGTAGAACAAATGCAATTAAATTCATGCCAGGCATACCTGGGAACATATTGTCAAGAAAGCTAACCATGGTATAAGACGGAAGCTGTGCGACAAGCTGACCTTCTTCATCAGTATTAGCGTAACCACGCCGAATAACAGAATCTAAGGATTGCCTGAGATTTTCATCCCGGGTAAGTCCAATATCCACAAGCTCATCCAAAAGTGATTCAATCGAGTACCTTTCAGGAGGATCATCTTTAAATTCTTGAATCTCTTTTTCTCGCTCAACAATGATAAATATACAGGATATGGTAGCAAGGTTATAGGCTAACTTTATCATGTCAGAACCCATATCAAGAAATGATGTGATTTCATTTGCAAGGATTGTATCTAATTCTTCTCTAACCACCGCTGAATCAATCTCATTCATGTTTAATCCTCCTGATTAATTTCAGATATCATGCCAGCAATATCAGCTGCGAGTTTTTCTTTTTTATCACTTTTATTAGTAGATTCATCATCAATATCAGTATTGGTACCATCGCCTTCATTTGTTTCAGGTCCACTTGGATCAGATGTTAAAAGTTCAAGAAACTCGCCTGCTCTGTTAAAAACAATAGAAAGAGGCACCTTGATATTGAAATCAAATTTATAAGCAATTGAGTCTTTATGAACTACAATATCACCGTTTTTGTATTCAACTTCTTCTTGTAAGGTAAAATTGTGTTTTTCTAAAAGTAAATTTTCAATCACTTCCCAATCAAGTTCAGCATTAATCAAATCAATAAATTCTTTTTCGCTTTCTTCAATCGTCTCTGGATTTGAAATTTTCATTTTACCTCCTTAGTCTTATTTAAAGCC
>JAAEKY010000073.1 GCA_024227235.1 Desulfobacteraceae bacterium
CAGGACTATTAGTGCGATTGAACAATACATTGCCAGGTGCTAATTTATATTTTTCGATTTCTTCCTTGTCAGACGTGAAAACAAGGTCAGTCCAATCAATAATAGAATTTTGTATATTACCCATTCGAAGGACTGGCACCTCACCTTCCTTGGCCGATTTTTTTGATGATCCATAGGCAAAGGATTCTGCTATTTTTTTTAATTCTACATAGCGCCATTGTTCAGGGAGGTTTTTTGAAGGAACAATACTATTTTGATGATAAATTTCTTTTATTTTGTTTTTTGATGATGACGACGTTTGTTGATTAAGCCTCCGCTGAAATATCTGTTCTATTATTCGATCTAATTGGATTCCACCTATTTCATCATTCTTCTCCCTCCAATCCTCCGTCAATTTCCCGGCAACAGCATCAGCCAGCACAGACTGTCGAAACCGTTTGATGATTTCGGGCACCTTATCCAGGCGGGCTTTGCAGGCATCCACTTCGGCCAAAAGGCCATCCAGCTTGGCGGCTATGCGTTTTTGTTCGAGAAAAGGCGCTATGGGGATTTGAAACCGTGCAAATACTTTGTGGCCTAAATGTGGCTGAGCTGTTTGTTTAAAATTTTGTCGCAGGAAACTATGAAAGAGCGGCGAGGAAAAACAATAAAATAAATATCTTTTATTGAACAAACCTCTATTGAAAGAAATGCGAAAAAGATTATTGCTTAAAATGCCATCAATCCCATAAAAAACTGCACCTGGAGTGCCTGTATTCGCCATTATTAAGTCTTCGTTTGTGATAACTTTCGCTGGATACTGATTTAATACATATTTCATTTTTTTTTCGTTTTTAAACTCACATTTCGCACAACCAGATATCATTTTATAGGTTTAATGACGGAAGACTTAATCGGACTCTAATATGCCGACAGGGCCACTAAAATAAAAATCTAGACTTTTGCCCTAAATTGTTCCATAATGCCCCGCAAACGAGATGTAAGGAGGCAATATGGAGGAATTAGAGGCGCAATTCAGACAATTAGATGTGCTGCCGATGGTCAAGCATTATATGGATGAACTTAATCTGATCAATCTCTTTACAAAATATGTCCCGGCGGGAGCCGGTAGTCTAACGGACCATGCTGAAAGCCTATGCATATTAACGGCAAATATTATATGCGACAACAAGCCACTGTATAAAGTCCAAGATTGGCTAAGCAAATATTCTGATAGTTTTGACGGGGAACCTATAGAGGCAAAGCTTTTCAATGATGATCGACTTGCCAGAGCCCTTTCCGCACTTTTTGATTCAGACCGCAATTCGCTTATGGCCGATCTATCTGGAACCGCGATTACTGCTCACAAATTGTTGACAGATGAGATTCATAATGACAGCACTTCGGTAACATTAATCGGCAAATACGATACGCCAGATACAGATGCGGTTAAACTCAAGCACGGTCACAATAAAGATTTTCGGCCTGATTGCAAACAGGTTGTATTTGGTTTAAATATCACATCCGATGGCCATGTGCCGGTCAGCTATAAGCTTTTTGATGGCAATACCACAGATGATGTCACACACATACCGAACTGGAACTCGTTGCGCACGTTACTGGAGAAAGAAGACTTTATTTACGTTGCAGATTGCAAGTTGTGCAGCCAAGAAAATCTGGATCATATTGCGCAAAATGGAGGTTTTTTCATTACCGTTGTTCCGAAAGGCCGAAAGGAAGTAAAACAATTCTTAAAGGATCTGAGAAGCAAGCAAGTGGAATGGCAAGACGCCCTTGAAATTGAAAGCTCACGCAAAAAGGGCAAAATAAATATTTACAGAACATATGAGCCGAAGCAAACAAACAAAAGCTTCCGAACTATTTTTGTTCATAGCAGTTCAAAGCATGAAGAAGACGGAAAAAGAAGGCGTAAAAAAACAGATATAGCAATTACTAAATTAAAAGAACTGGAGCCGAAATTAAACGCGTATCATTTAAAGACTAAAAAGGAAATAAAGATAGCTGTTGAAAAAATATGTAAATCGGTTAAAGAGTTTGTCGATGTTAAGATTTCAACAAAACGCAAGCAAATTAAGGTAAAAGTTTCACCCGGCAGACCTTCATCGAAAAGTGTATATAAGAACAAATGGGAGTTCAGCCACAGTATTCAATGGGAATTAAATGAACAAGCTATGGCTATGGCATCTAAAACCGATGGAGTTTTCCCCTTAATTACAAATACCGAGTTGTTAGCTGGTGAGGTGTTGAAAAAATATAAAGCCCAGCCGTTTCTTGAAAAACGTATGTATACCAAAAAGACAGTGTTGGAAGTTACCCCAGTTTTTCTAAAGAAAGAAAAGCGCATCGAAGCCATGCTCTTTCTTTATTTTGTGGCCCTGATGATAGTATCGCTCATCGAACGAAAGATTCGTATGAATATGGCAAAGGAGAACATAGAAAAGCTCCCCATTTTGC
>JAAEKY010000074.1 GCA_024227235.1 Desulfobacteraceae bacterium
AGCCCATGAAATGGAGAAGCTTGGCATTGTAAATAAAGTTGTGCCTGATGACGAGCTTGAAGAAAAAACAATGGAGTTTGCAAAAAGTTTTGCTTTTAAAAGCCCGCTTGCATTGGAAAGCGGTAAAAGAGGGATTCATGGCTTGTTAGATCTTCCCTATGAAAAAGCCTCTGATTATATGGCTGAAATGTTTGCCTCTCTTTTGTCAACTGAGGATGCAATGGAAGGGCTTGAAGCATTCACTGGAAGGCGAAGTCCGGCATGGAAGAGAAAATAAAGAAGCATTATTCTTCCACTGGTAGATCACACGCAGCTGCCTCAGACAATGATCTGAAAGAAAGAATTGTTGCAGCTCTTAAAAAGGCAGGCAAAGATCTTCAGAACCTTGAATTAAAAGACCTTTCTGTTATTGACCAGCTTCATACAGGAGGACACCTTGCTACCCGTGAGCTTATAAAAAAAACAGGTCTTAGGCCTGGTGCAAAAATTCTTGATGCAGGGTGCGGTATAGGTGGTTCATCAAGGCTTTTAGCAAAAGAGTATCAATTTCAGGTTACTGGAATTGATATTGTTGATGAGTTTATTATAACAGCCAACTTTCTTACAGACTTAGTAGCAGGGAATTCTGGTTTAAAAAAGCTGGTTGAGTTTAAACAGGGCAGTGTCCTGGAGATCCCCCCACCAGATTGTTTATATGATGCTGCCCTATCTCAACACACCTTAATGAATATTAAAGAGAAAGGTGAACTGTTTAAGGAATTTAATAGAGTTTTAAAACCAGGCGCCCTTTTACTCTTACATGAAGTTGTGCAAAAAGAAGATGGCTTG
>JAAEKY010000075.1 GCA_024227235.1 Desulfobacteraceae bacterium
CAGATAAAAAATAAGGGGGATTGGTTTCTTTGATCCCCCTTATAACTATTTCCCACCGATTGATTGAAATGCCAGTACTCGCCTACCTCCGGTAGAAATAATGAGACAGGTCATAGACAAAATACGCTCCCGATTATTACTTGAAATCCATTAGATATTTTTAGTCTCATCTAACACTTTTCAAACCATCTTCGCCATTTCAGATTTTACGACGGGTTTCATTAAAAAACCTTTCACTCCAATACTTTCAGCCTGTTCTTTATTAATCTTTTCACTGAATCCTGTACAGATGACAATAGGCATTTCTGGTCGAATTGATAAAATATTCTTTGCGAGCTGATCACCGGTCATATCAGGCATGGTCATATCAGAAATTATTAAGTCAAAAGATTCTGGGTTTAATTTGAAGACGTTTAAGGTATCTCTACTGCTAGTTTCAGCTGTTACCTGATAGCCAAGACGTGAAAGCATCTGAGCTTCAAGCTTTGCAACCGACACTTCGTCATCAACCAAAAGTATTCTTTCTATACCAGTCGCTAATTCTGATGCTTGTTTCGTAGAAACAGCTTCCGTTACTTTTTTCATTAACGGTAAATAAATATTAAAAGTAGTCCCCTTACCAACCTCGCTGTATACTTCAATATCGCCTCCATGTTCTTTTACTATCCCATAAACTACAGCCAGACCCAGACCTGTCCCTTTCCCTATTTCTTTAGTAGTGAAGTATGGTTCAAAGATATTCTTAATGAGACTTTGATCAATTCCTATTCCGGTATCGAATACTGACAGTCTGACATATTCTCCAGGTTGTAATGGGCTGTCAGGCAAATCATTATTTTTTAAATCAATTTCCTTTAACTCTATATCAATAGCACCATTTTTGCCTTCAATAGCATGGTAAGCATTTGTGATAAGATTCATGGCAACTTGATGGATCTGAGTGCTATCTGCCAATACCAAGCCACAATTTTGCTGGATATTTTGCTGAATTTCAATATTGGTTGGAATAGTTGAACGACCCAACTTTAAAACTTCCTTTAGCACATTCTGAACGCGAACCGGTGCTATCTTGTGTTCTGATTGCCTGCTGAAAGCAAGGATTTGATTAACAAGCTCACCTGCTCTTCTACCGGCATGGAAAATTTCTTGAACATTCTCATGTTCAGGGCTATCCTGAGGTAGATCCTCTAACAACATTTCTGACATACCAATAATTGGAAACAGCAAATTATTAAAGTCATGAGCTATACCGCCCGCAAGATTGCCAATAGATTCCATTTTCTGCGCCTGCCGCACTCTTTTCTCAAGCCTTTTTTGTTCACTGATATCCAGGCTGACACCGATTGCTGCATACATGTTTCCGCTTTGGTCAAATAAAGGGTAAGTTGAAAACAAAGCAGGAAATTTTTCACCTGATTTTCTAATCAACGTCGTCTCTCCTGAAAATCCTGTTTTCCCTTCTCTCATCATGTGATGCGCTTCCGGGAATTTTTCTACATCACTTAGCAAATGGAGTTTGGATACGGTTTTTCCTATTATTTCATCTCTGTTGTATCCAAATATATTTTCAGCACCGGGACTGAATTCAAGAACAGATGGTTCGGGATCTTTAGCATCTGTTATGATAAAAGAAACATTTTTTGCTGCCGTAAAAATGGTTTGCAGCTGCTTGTTTTTTATTTCAAGTTCTTCATTGGATTTTCTTAATTCTGTTATATCATGTATGACGCCTGTTACTTTTAAAGGGTTCCCGTTTTCATCTTTTTCAAGTTCTGCGATTGAAATGATGGTCTTCCGTTTTTTATCATTTTTTGAGATGATATCAAATTGCAGGTTGTATTCTTTCTCTTTTTCTATCAGATCAATCAATGCTTGATGGACCTGTTCTCTTTCTGGGATACAATTTTCAACCTCATCTGTTGTAAACTTGTCGTTATCGGGATCGAACCCGTATACTCTTTTGGCTTGGTCAGACCCCCAAAATTCTGCTGTCTGAAGATTATACTCCCAATTGCCCACCTTTCCTAATTTTTGAGCTTTCTGATATCTTAATTCGTTTAATTTTAGATTTTCCCTATCGTGTCTTCGTTCGGTAATATCTTTGTAATTCATCAGTACGCCATTAATGGACGGATTGTTTAAAAGATTAGCTGCCGTCAATTCAATCCACTTATACGTGTCATCTTTATTTTTATATCTGTATTCAATAGTTTTGGTCGACCCGTGCTCTTTGAGCAGTTCATAAAACTCATTTTTTATGTATTCTAAGTCTTTCGGATGAACCGTTTCAAAACCATCTGTTCCTATAAGATCTTCAGGCTCCCAGCCGAACCATTTTTTTATATTGGGACTTTTGTATAAAATTATTCCCTTTGCATCCAATATACCAATCACATCTGAGATATTGGTAACCATCGCTTTATGCTTTTCTTCACTCTGATAAAGAGCCTTCATGGCATCTTTTTGATCTGTCACATCATGGATGATTGAATAAAGTAATTTGTGCTGACCATATTCTATAGGCCCTGAAAATACTTCGACCTCACGGATTTCACCCGAGGCAAGTTTGTGTTGAAAATATAAAATCTGATTGTCCCGGTTTTTTGTTTTCTCCATTTTTTCATTAACTTTATCCGGGGGCAAGGTATTAATATCGTATATTTTTAAAGACAATAAAATTTCTTTTGAATACCCATAGTATTTGCAGGCAGCATCATTGGCTTCTACAATATCTCCATTTATAGGATTAATAATCAGTTTAATAGCCAGATTGGTCTCAAACGTTTGCTTATATCGTTTTTCACTCTCTTCAATTTTTTTAGTCCGCTCATATACGGTTTTTTCAAGTTTTTTATTGATCTTGGTTATGAAGCGATATCTCCAAAATACGAAAGCAAAAATTGTGAAACAAAATAGTATCGCACCGACAATACCAACCCGTTTTGGCGTCCAGTAGGGTTCAGGCTCGCCATACCATTTGGTGTATATATTTTTAAAATCTTGTGAAAGAATAAAATCATTCATAGTAGATTGCAAAAGTTGAAATAATTCCTTTCTGCCTTTGGTTACTGCAATGCCTCTTTTTATTTCTACCAGAGGGTCACCAAGAGCTATAATTTGATCTTTAAGTCCAGATTTTTGCATTAAATAATCCATAACGGGCTCAGGCATGGCTATGCAATCGACATCTCCTGCTATGAGCTTCCAAGTGAGATCCTCAAATGAATCAACTTTTACTAAATTATATTGTCCCTTTTTTTCCAGGATAAACCGGGCTTTATTTGTGACAACTACTCCAATCTTGCTATTCTCAATATCTGCTAAAGATTTTAAGGATGACGACGTCGCTCTAATGTAATAATTGATGCGGAAAGTTTCGTATGGTGGGGTAAAATCCATAAAAGTTTTTCGTTCAGAAGTGAACCCCTGGTTTGGAATGATATCAATAAGCCCATCTCTTGCAGCCTGATTAGTTTCCTTCCAATTTTCAAATACTTTATACTTTATAGTTATGCTACAGCGCCTTGCTACTGCATCCATAACGTCAACACCAAACCCTGTGGGTTTCCCTGATTCTGTATCGATAAAGAAATGAGGTGGAAAATTTTGAGGCATTCCTGCAATAAAGTCTTTGTTTAGCCCCTCTGCTCCCGTACCGGTAGAAATGAAGAAACTTATCATTAAAATGAAACCAAAGATTACAGTGTCCTTGAAAAAGATTGATGATTTTCTGCGCATTTTCCCTCTATAGACTACAAATATCGATAATGAATCTTAGATTGAGCCTCCTCAAAAAACTGGGAACCGAGTTAAGCTACTTTTTTCAAGTTACACAAATGAATACAAAAAAGCAATAAATCTAATGGAATATAGTAAATAAAAACCCCGGAATAATGGTATCATGTGTCAGGAGTCAAATTCAATAAAATAGCGAGTGATTCTTTCACCAGTCCGGGCCTTCTAAAATTTTCCAAGATACCAAATATGGTATGGATGGATTTTTTGATATCAGGTTTAAAATTAAGCTATATGGCCCAACTCAAACGTAGCTGTAATATTTTATCACTTTTGTTCCCAAAACTATATAAGCACTGGAATAAAAGCTTGATGCAGAATGGAAAAATCTTTTAAAATGCCACGGGGAAAG
>JAAEKY010000076.1 GCA_024227235.1 Desulfobacteraceae bacterium
GATTTTCAGAGATATTGCAGATATGGACGCGATCTGTCATGTGGTTCGTGCTTTTGATGATGATGCTATTTATCATGCCGAAGGATCTGTGGATGCTAAAAGGGATTTTGAGATGGTCAACTCTGAGTTGATCATGCATGATCAGATATTTATTGAGAAGCGGATCGAGCGACTTGAGGCAATGGTTAAAAAGATAAAAGATGAAGATCAACAAAAAGAACTTGTGTTAATGAATAAACTAAAAAGTATTCTTGAAGAGGAAAAACCTCTAAGGCTGACTGAATTGACAGATGATGAAGATAAAATGATAAGGAGCTACCCGTTTATTACAAGAAAAAAACTGGTCGTTGCAGTGAATGTCTCTGAAGAAGATCTTGACAACACATCCCTTTTAGCCTCTTTTAAACAAAGCGGTGAAAATGATGAAATAGAATTCATGCTGGTATCGGCAAAGGTTGAGGCTGAAATCGCTATGCTGGACACCCAGGAAGAAAAAGATGAATTCCTTGAAGATCTTGGTATCAAAGAAACTGCTCTTGAAAACTTGACAAATCTTTGCTTAAAATCTTTGGATCTGATTTCTTTTTTTACTGTAGGAAAAGATGAAGTTCGGCAGTGGCTGCTTAGGAAAGGATTCCCAGCGCCCAAGGCTGCAGGCGTCATCCATTCTGACCTTGAAAGGGGATTTATTCGTGCTGAAGTATTTAAATATAATGAACTTATGGAAGCCCAAAGTGAAGCAGAACTCAAGAAGAACGGTAAAATTTATGTTGAAGGCAAAGATTATATAGTAGAAGATGGTGATATTTTAAATATCAGATTTTCTGTATAATTTTTAATCCTTACCAGTCACCGGCAGGACGTATGATCGGTTTGCTTTTGAGTTGTTTCCTTAAAGAGAAAGAAGCCTTTTGAGCGTCTTTTTTGTTTGCATAATTACCAGATCTTACTATATACCATTTTTTGTTATTGGAATCTTTTAAGGTTAATATTTTAGAATCAAATCCATTTTTAAGTAATTTGATATTGAGCCTGTCGGCATTTGAGTGATTGAGAAATGCACCCGCTTGAAGAGCATACCCGGCAATTTTTTTGTTTGTTTTTGTCTGAGTCTTTGTTGGTATTTCTTCTTTTTCTTCCTGAGTTGTCTTTTGTTTGAGTTGAGCCAGTTTATCTATTGCATACGTATTGTTTTGATCTTGTTTAATCGCTTCTTCATAGGTTTCAATAGCTTCGATATTTTCACCTTCTAAGGCCAGTAGATCTGCTTTGTAACAGA
>JAAEKY010000077.1 GCA_024227235.1 Desulfobacteraceae bacterium
CAGTGCTGGCCAAGGGCGATCCCGTGGAAGCCGGCCGGATGCGCCACGCCCAGTTGATGAAACACCTCGAACGCATTCGTACAAAATTTCTGGGATTGACCAATTGAAAAGTTCTTAAAGGTCACCAATAATTAAAACATAAGACGATTTTAAAAAATGATCACCTGCAAACAAAGTTGGCAGGTGTCGCAAGACGGCTTTTTGTATTAATAAAATTATTTAAATTTTCAGCTACCTGTAGATTTTCAGCGGAATATCTAAAACTGGCATGATTGTTGATTGGAAAAGGAGCAGCCGCTCATTGATATTCAAAATATTAGAGCGGAAAATGGTGTCCGGCAATAATCGTGGAGGGCATAATGACTGAACCGTCCAATTTTTCAAAAATACAACAGACGATTCTGAGTCAGAATATCTCGGATTTAGATAAACGCGCCAAGTCGCATATATTCCTTCTCAGGAAAATGAGTACTGATGTGCTTTCAAAGGCATCAAATAGTCAAAAGCCGAGCCGTCATAATACTGATTTGAATGAAAATATCAAAAAATTAAATTTAGGCAAAACGTCTAAGCAGGAAATCTATGAAGCGGAAGTAAATTATCTTAAAGCAAATGCCGCATTAAGGGAAAAAGTTTTAAGTCTCTTGACTATAGATGAAATAACCTATTTTGGATTATCCCAAGAAAATGGAGGATTCATAGAAAGAAAGTTCACCCATGGGGATATAATCGATCATGGAAGGCCTTATGTGAAACTTTACGAAGGTAAAATAGAACCTGATGAGATTGTAGAAATAATTCTTAAGGATTCAAAATCTGTAAACATTAAAGAACAGCAAACAATAAAAAATAATTTACACAAAACGCTAAAGGAGATGGTAAGCGAAGATAAGTGTAACATCCAAAGGATTTCAATACCTAAGCCGAAACCAATAATAGCAAGGAAGCAGAATGCAACAAGCACCGGAACCATAACGCCCCAAGATCTGAAAAAAATGCGTATTCAACGTGTAAAAGGAAATGCGATGTTGGGTGACTGGGAATGCAAACCATTGGCGAATATGATCAAAGCGCCCATTGTTGTTGTAAGGGATTATCATACTCGGGATTTTAAAGTGGAGCAAGTCTATTACCCCGATAATGTACCTGAAAAAGAAATAAAACCCCCCGTATGGGTAGTCAATTCCAATAACGTGCATTTTGACGCATTTGTTCCCGACGATTTAATTCAATACGGCAATGATAATATCCCTCATGAACGACTGGATAAATTAAAAGGGGGGACATGTCAGGCTGCCTCAAAACCATTTTAAATGGGCCGCCTGATACTTGTTTTCCAAGATAGCGAAGGTATTGCGTACCAGGTCCTGGAGCTTTCCCCTTTTTTCGGCCATCAAGGTTTTTTCCATGGATGCGATCTCGGCTTGTCCCCGCTTATTCAGGCTTTGGATAGACAGGACCGTGGACATGATCCCAAGGATCAGAACGCCGGCCAGGGAAATGAGGGTTAATTTTTGGTAATATTCATGGGGTCTCCTTACCGACTACCGCTCACAGCCGCTCTACTCTGCTGCATATCTAAACCAGCGGATACGTCGGTCCAATACTGAAATCCAACACTATTCTATTATCGGATGGGAATCTTGATACTTTAGGTAAAGAAATAGTTTGCATGGATAAAGATCCTGGAAAAGGGGGCATCCATTTAAAGCTGGCTCAGGTCTGGCTTTACAGTTATGATTCAAGAGACGGACGTCGAACATCGAAAATCAGTACCACCCCAAGCCGACCTTTTATCCGTGAATTGGCCCATTTGTGCCAAAAAAATGTCATAATTGCATTTTTTTGTATCGATCATTATTAAATTTGGTATAATCTTAATTAATTTAATCCATGCGGACAGGTTTCAACCATAACGCTATAGGAGCCATTCATGAGGACAGCGCTGAAGGGTTTTGCTCTC
>JAAEKY010000078.1 GCA_024227235.1 Desulfobacteraceae bacterium
AGCCCATCCCGTCACAATATTCAAGCGCGATGGGGATTATAAAGTATGGTGAATCTGGATCAAAGGGTGCCGATGGGTAGGTAAGATTGAATATAGCTTTATAGCAAATTTCAATGTAGCTATAGAGATATTCAAGTCTTAACTGCTTATTTTTAATTGCCTTTAGGTTCTTGCGTCGAACCTCGTCGAAATATGCATGTGCTTTAGCCCACCTTTGCCTATCCTTAGTAACGGATATTAATTTTTGCAATTCTTCATGATCTCCTGCTGATTCCAGAAAGAATTCAGAAAAATTGATTATATTTTCAATCATACTCATATGGATAGGGAATTCCTCAGCGAGCGCGCGCTTTTTACGCTCCGCTGCAAGAGATGGTTGGCAAATCATCCGATATTACCGTCCCGCTTTTTCCTACCGGGCATATAAACTCACACTTTCTACAAAATTTTATCGTGGGTTGCTTACCGTATCTGTTTTTAGAGCTTTCAGTAACATCCTTTTCCATTCTTATATTACAGAACTCTCGACTGTAAGCTCCATCCCTTCCTGGCAATGGTTTAGAAAATTCAATTGATTTAAAAATAAAAGCTTTCTCATCCATAGCATTTTCGGGACAAACTCTTCTACAGTAAACTTTACAATCGGTACAGGGATCAAAGTCTATTGGCCCGGTTGGGTTTATTTTAATATCTAAAAATAAAGCCCTGAGTCGAATTCTAGGACCAATTGACGGAGTTATAAGCATATTATTTTTTCCAATACATCCAAACCCTGCAAGCACTGCTGCATCTTTAAGAAAAATTCCTCCTTTTTCAACGTAATAATGAAGTTTGCGGGTGCTTATTTTCAAATTTCTTTCAATCTGTTGACTTGCCCGCTTTATGATATCAATCAAAATTCGGTTACCAAGCGTTCCTCTGCCATCCCACCAATCAAGCTCCGGATTATCTTCTGGATGTGAAAGTCCGATCACGAGTACGGATTTAACAGAGTCAGGCCAAGTGAATAATCGTTTGCCTTGAAGAGCCTCATCATCAGTGATGAATTCGTTGTCTGGGAGGCCCTCAACATCTTTGACAGTATCCATTTCGACATAATCCACCATTTTATTATATATCGTATGAGACGCTGATACTTTGAGCGCTTCCATACTTGCTATACCGGCAAGAGTTGCACCGTTTTCAATTGCGGTTTCAATAATTTTTTTTCCAATGGCCATGAAGTCAATTTCCCTTCTTGGATCTGCTCAATTACTGACAGCAATTACTGTAAACCTGAACTATCTCTCCAAGTCTCATTCTTTATTTACCTTTCAGACAATTGCCCCCCATGAGACTTCTCGAATTTAGGAAGATCA
>JAAEKY010000079.1 GCA_024227235.1 Desulfobacteraceae bacterium
AAATTCGATTCACCATAAGTACTGGAAAAAGAAGTGAACTCCTTTGAACTAAAGGCCCACAGCGACTGTATATAGACAATATAGTCGCCCTGATGTTTAAAATTTTCAGCCCTGAACGGTTAAGTTTATATTTGGTATTCTTAATAATTTTATGGCCTGTGATCATTAGAGATTGGATAATTAATCGTAAGTTAGATCGACCTGCCTTGTTTTTCATTCCAAATACCAATAAGAAATGTTATCAAGATCATATTCGGGCAAATGTCATTCTATAAAAAGGAAGTCGATATCATGAGAAATAGAATAGTATTCTTAATCTTCAAAATCTTCCTGATCTATTTAGTACCCCAGGCCAGTCAAGCATGCACAACTTTCGCTCTTGATCACAATGATCAACACGTAGTTGGAAAAAATTATGACTGGATGGTGGATGATGGACTAATAATTATTAATAAACGAGGTATATTAAAAAAAGCAATTTACGTCAAAGAAGCCAATGCACTTCTTGCCACCTGGACATCAAAATATGGAAGCGTTACTTTTAATCAACATGGTCGAGAAATGCCCCATGGGGGAATGAATGAAACTGGTTTAGTTGTTCAGGCAATGATGCTCCCTGGTACCATCTATCCGAACCCCGATTCACGTCCAGCAATTTCAAGGTTGCAATGGATTCAGTACCAACTCGATAATTTCAGTACAATCAAAGAAATTATTGCAAGTGATTCCATTTTGAGAATTAGCCCCGGTGGCGGTTCTGGACCTCACTTTTTGTGTATAGATAAACAAGGGGATGTTGTTAGCATTGAATTTATTGATGGTAAATTAGTCTATCACTCAAAAGAAACAATGCCGTTTAAAGCCCTTACTAACAGCACATACGAAACATCTGCAAAGCTTTTTAAAACCCATGAAGGAATGAGTAATGAGTTCCCTATGCCTACAGGTAATGCGTCCAGATCCAGATTCGTTCGTACTGTTAGTATGATTAAACAATATAAATCTAAAACATCAAAACCATTGGTTGACTACGCTTTTGATATTTTGTCAAACGTTGCGCAAGGTTCCCAAACAAAATGGAGCATGGTTTTTGATATTGAGAGTTCTCGAGTTTATTTTAAATCGTTTTCGAACCCCAAAATGCGATATTTTAATTTTAATTCATTTGATTTATCCTGTGCTTCGGCTGTTAAAATTTTGGATATTAATGCAGAAATAGAAGGCGATGTAACAAATAAATTTCAAGATTACAGGCAGCAGATAAATGGTGATCTAATCAGAAATGCATTTAAAAAAACCCCTGCTCTCAGAGGTGTTCCAGAGCAAACATTAAAATATTTAACTATATACCCTGAATACACACATTGTAGACAGTAATTTGGCATAAAAAAATTGACTCGAAATGGAAACTCAAGGATACTTGCATCAGTCTTGACGGTCAAAAAAGTTTTGTATTCGAATGATATCTTTCAGTCAAATGAGTAATGCCATGGTGTTTATAGATGGTATTTATGTTGCGAGCAAAATTTCAAATTGAGCGGCAACTACCAAAAGTATTAAACGTCTTTCCAACAAAGGCTCTCAGCGACTGTATATAGACAAAGTTGTCGCTTTTTTACTACCTAAAAATTTTGTACTATTTGTCTAAAACATCTCGTATAGCTTTTGCAATTTTTGACTTAGAGACAGGTTTCATAACAAACCCATCGATCCCGAGCTGTATTGCTTTTTCTTCATCAATAACAGCACTGTGACCGGTACAGATAATGACAGGAATATCAGGTCTAATTTCTTTTAATTTCTCAGCTAAATTGACACCAGTCATCTGAGGCATAGTCATGTCAGTTATAATCAGGTCAAAGAAGTCAGATTTTGCCTTGAATAATTCCAGAGCTTTAACAGGATTCAGTCGTTTTTCAATTTTATAGCCAAGCCTCTCAAGTATTTTCTCTGTCATATTTGCAATAGATTCTTCATCATCAACAAAAAGGATGTTTTCTGTACCATGACGAATATTTTTCGTTTCTTCAATTTTAGGCTCAGGCAGTTCATCAATAACAGGGAACAAGATATTGAAGGTTGCCCCTTTCCCAGGATGACTGTCAACATAAATAACCCCATCATGATTTTTTACAATACCGTGAACAACAGCTAACCCCATTCCAGAACCTGCCCCAAATTCCTTGGTTGTAAAATAGGGATCAAATATTTTATCAATGA
>JAAEKY010000080.1 GCA_024227235.1 Desulfobacteraceae bacterium
CAGGAGATATTATGGTACCGGGTTCCCAGCACTATATGGACCTTGCAATTGAAAAAGAGGTTATAGATGCGGATTCCGTGGCCATCGCAGGATTTATGATTCCGGTTATAGGCGTTCAAAAGGGAAACCCCCATAATATCAACAGCGTAGAAGACCTGGCAAAACCGGGATTAAAGGTTGGCGTTGGTGAGCCTGAAGCCCTGGCTGTGGGCCGATTGACTGAGAAAATGCTCAAGGAATTGGGGCTTTACGAGGATGTCATGAAAAATGTGGTGCTGACCGGTGGATCGGCTTCGAAACTGGTTTTGCCGCTTGCTATGGGGAACCTGGATGCGGAAATCAACTGGATGGCAACCTGCATGGCTTTTGCTGATAAAGTTGATATTATTAAGATTGACCCAAATAAACTGAAATATAGCGTGGCACCCATTGGCATGACTGTCTACTCAAAGAAAAAGGAGGCATCTATGAAATATCTGGAGTTTGTGACATCAAAGGAAGCTCAGGATATTTTTAAAAATTACGGATTTGCAGCCTATTTTGATCCGGAAAAAATTGAAAGAGTTAGATAAGAAATAATGCCTGAAACAAATATTCATGACCAGCAACGCAAATATGATTAAAATCTGAAGTGTTATGGCCGGCTATGAGTTGATCTCAAATATCTAAAAGGGGAACTATAATGAGAGACATAGTCAATTTTAAAAATATTGAATTTACAATCGGAACATTCTCTCTTCACAATATTAATTTTAG
>JAAEKY010000081.1 GCA_024227235.1 Desulfobacteraceae bacterium
CGAACAATTTTTGCTGTTTTTAGAAATCCTCTACTCAAAGCCGCAACTTTGTTTATAATTGGTGTCGCTTTTGGAACTGTCGAACTTGCATTCAACCAGACAGCTTCGTCCACTTTGGTAATAAATATAACATCACATTTATGTCTTGCTGATTTGTCTATATAGGTTTCAAATATTTCTTGGGATTGTGGTGTTTGGAATTTTGAAATATCAAGAAGAAGCTCTTTATTCAACTGAATTTCATAAAGAAAGCTATCAATGCGTTCAGTTTCTCTCTCAAAAATATTTTTAGTAATACTGTATTTTTGTTCGAAAGACTTTTCTATCTCTAAACTAATCGTTTTTGATGTAGAATAATATGTCCAATATAAAATTAGTCCACATAAAAAAACAATGGAGATAATAAAGTAAACTCCAAAGATTGTTGACAGTTTTCTCGGTGTTTTTTTCATCATAGAGTAGTAGTTTTATTGCCAGCCAGAATATCGAAAAGCCTTCTTTTTAAGTGTTATGATATCATCTTCAATTATCCCTTTATTAACAATGACCATTTCACCTGAATAAATTAATGGTATTGCTTCTAATTTTGATTCAATATCTAAACGGATAGCTTCTGCCATGGCAACTCCATTATCGTCATTCATTCGCATCACGGTGAAATTAAGATCACCAGCTATTAATGACTTCAACTCATTGGCACCACCGCCCCAACCATTTACAAGAATTTGATCAACCAGATTCAGATCTTTGAGTGCATCTAAAATCCCAAAAGTAATATCAGTTGAACAGGCATGAATAAAATTGATATCTGGATGTTGTTTGATTATTTTTAGAGCAGCATCTTTTGCATTTTCCCGATTCCCACCGGTATAATTTTCCGCTATTAATTTGAAATCTGTTCGATTACGGATAATCTCATTAAAAAAATCCCCCCGAAGTTGGCTGACCTGGTTTCCATAGACATGATAAAGCATTGCATATTTAATGTTTGTTTTACCTTTATAACGCTTTATATATTCTTCAGCTATTAACCCTGCCCCAATAGTATGATTAAACCCAACATACATAAAAGGCGGGTTTTCTTTCCAATCATTATTGGCAGTTGTTACATTCTGAACAATAACTTTAATATCTCCTCTGCCAAGCATTCGTGAAATTATAGTTTTATCTCCAGGATCATTTGGTGTCACCACTAAATAGTCAGGCTCAATTTGCAATGCAGATTGAACACATTCCTTTAATTTCCTGGTTTCATCTACTTTGGTTGAAAACTCTTTAATTTCATAATCAAGACCTATTTCATCCATTCTCCCTTTAAAGGAATCAATGCTTCTTCGCCAGTAATCAGACACCTGTTTTAACGGGGTGGCAAAAGCAATTTTAACAGGCTGAACCTGAATATTTCCCTGAGCCACTTGTCCTTTGCTTTTTACAATAGCATTAAAATCATTTGTTGTTTGGGCGGTTAAACAGGGGAGTATAGTAGAAAAGAGAAGAAAGAATATGATGCAATAACGTATAATTCTTAGTTTTATAAAAAATTTCATAAAATTCATCTTTATTGAATTGCGAAATAATCAATTAAAAAGGGAACTAAAATTTATTCATGATCCATTAACAATACATGGTCTATCCATCTGAAACAAGTAAAATATTATCTGATTTCCTCGCGACTAATTAAGGTATTATCTGTCACAAATCAGATTTCAACAAACCCCGACTGTTTATTATTCCAGTGCACTCCTACATTAAGTAATACCAAAATCAGGCCTTAAAAAAAATATCAAGCCCATTTGTACTTATTCGCAGTGGTAGATTGAAATGCCAGTACTCGCCTACCTTTTATAGGAAAACTGAGACAGATCACAAACACATTCCGGGGTTTCATTTTACTTCAAAACTTTATTAAAAGTTAATTCATTGACGATAATTCTTTCCTGGCCAAATCATATAACTGATTAACAATCATATCTCTATCATTATATTCCAAACCAGTAGTTTGAACCATTTTTAAAAACCGGACTACTATTTTTGCAGATCGGATTCTCCATTTTCCATAACCGAGGCAACTGTCTGTACCATAAATGATCACTGGAACGATTTTAGCTTGAGCATCGATTGCCATAACCACTGGCCCTTTTTTATAACTAGATAGGGAACCATCTTTTGATCGCTTACCTTCTATGGACATCCAAAGATTCCCTCCATTCTGAAGAAATGTATTTACTTTTGATAAAACCTTTCTTGCTTGTGATGGCCATTGGCGTATGATTACCCAACTGATAATAGAAGTAGCCCAACCAAAAAACGGAATCATGGCATATTCTAAATTCACTATACCCTTACAATATCCAGGGATGACACTTATACCAATCGGACCATCAAGGAGACTTTTTTGGCTTAATAGCGTAAAAATACACCCATTAAGATTTTCGATTGATCCGTTATCATTCTCGACATAAACACGGATATTGTACAATTTTAAAAAAAACTTATACCATGAAATAATTATCTTTCCTCCGTTCTTGCGGTTGAATATGCCAATTAATATACCCACAGATAACCACGTGAACATCACGATATAATGAAATACCGAACGTACTGGAAAAATTATGTTCTCTTTATTAATCATGAAAAATTTCTAAAACTATGATTAGTTATTAATTTTGCAGGTGTCTGATAGAAATCGGGAAGTCTGTGACCAGCTTGAATTCAGATGGAGTTAATAATACAGATTCTTATCAAGTCTTATTTAAAAAGGCTACAATTATGTTGTTTTTTTATGAAATAGAGCAATTCCGAGGGCCACAATAATGGTATTATTAAACACGAGTCAAATTTCGGCAAACCCCGATTGTTTGATATTCCAGTACGCTCTATTATGAAGTAATATGAAAATCCGGAGATCTTCATTAGATCGCCGCTACCAATGCAGGTTATATTTTGTAAGAGAATGGTTAAAAGATAGGATTATTTCTCATTCTTTTTCTAAAATTAAAAGATCTTCTTCATCAGCATCGATCAGTTCAGTACAATGAGGACACGTCATGCTTAATCTTTTTACAATGCCCTTCATAATAATTTTTTTACAGTGTGGACAATAATAGGATTTATGCTTTGGATCACTTTGTACAGGCGGTATTATAGGATTAGATATATTTGAGTCGTTCATTTTTTAATCACCATGTATTGTCAGAATCTGGGGTATCGATATCTCAGAACTGGTTTTCAAGCAAGGTATTTATGCAGTTTGCTGTGATCGAAGTTAAAAAGAAGGCATTTTATATATCCAAGATCTTTTTCCATGGTTTTAAGCCTTGCAGAAATGCGGCAGCCTCAAAAGTTTAAGTCCGTTGGTGCAGAATCTGTGTGTTTGGATGCTGGTTCTCAAACATCCGGACACAAAACGTAGTGCATTTAATGTACTCATAGGCTCTCTTGCAGGTGAGAAGCCCTGTAATACAGTGTTTGCGGGGCAGTATTAAAGTCCTCTCACGCCGGGAACCGGGGTTCGATTCCCTGTGGGATCACCATTGATAACAAAGGATTTCAGCGATTTAGCTGAAATCCTTTTTTGCTTCTCCGGTCCGTCTCCGGTCCTCTCAAAATATTTGCTTTGCGCAATAGGGATTTGCTGGATTTTTATTCAGTTTATTTTTTGGGGTTGATTTTAATATCAAGAAGTTAATCCATCAAACCGAATTAAATAACATCAGATTCTTATTGATAGCTTTTAATGCATTTAGAACCTGATTCACCATAAGCACTGGAAAAAGAAGTAACCGCCTTTTCAGCAAAGACATACAGCGACTGTATATAGATAATACAATCGCTTTTTCACTCTTCAAATTTACTATCCTTTTCTGCTTCATCCAGCACATTTCGAACCATATCAGCCATATCAGCTTTTACGACAGGTTTCATCAAAAAGCCTTTCACACCAATAATTTTAGCTTGTTCTTTGTTTATCCTTTCGCTAAACCCTGTACAGATGACAATCGGAATATCTGGTTTTATTGAAAATATTTTTTTTGCAAGCTGATCTCCGGTCATATCTGGCATAGTCATGTCAGTTATTACTAAATCAAAATTTTCCGGATTCATTTTGAAAATATTTAAAGCTTCGGGGCTTTTTGTTTTCTCTGTAACTTTATAACCAAGCCGTGAAAGCATTTTACTTTCAAGTTTAGCAACCGATTTTTCATCATCTACTAATAATATCCTTTCTGTTCCGGTCTTTATATCTGTCACTGGATCTGTGGTTGCTATTTTTGAATTTTTTTTCATCAAAGGCAGATAAATATTAAAGGTAGATCCTTCCCCAACCTCACTGTATACTTTAATATTTCCATTATGTTCTTTTACTATTCCGTAGACCACTGCGAGTCCAAGACCTGTTCCTTTCCCCTTTTTCTTAGTTGTGAAATATGGTTCAAAAATTTTATTAATGGCGCTTTGAGGCATTCCAGTTCCATTATCAGATACTGACAGTCTTACATATTCTCCAGCTAGTATTTCGTTATCTGGCAGTTCATTTTCTTGTATGGCTATTTCCTCTAACTCTATATCTATTACACCATTTTTAGCTCCTATGGCATGTAAAGCGTTCGTTATAAGGTTCATTGCAATCTGGTGGATTTGAGTCGGATCGGCCATAATCAATCCACAGTCTTGTTGGATATTCTCATGGATTTCAATATTGCTTGGAATTGTTGAGCGGCTTAGCTTTAAAACCTCTTTTAAGACATTCTGCACCCGGACAGGTGTCATCTTGTGCTCGGCTTGCCTGCTAAAAGCGAGGATTTGATTGACAAGGTCACCCGCTCTTTTCCCGGCATGATAAATTTCTTCAGCATTCTCATACTCAAGACTATCTTCAGGTAGATCTTCTAACAACATTTCTGACATCCCAATAATAGGAAACAAAAGATTGTTGAAATCATGGGCAATACCACCCGCAAGATTTCCGATCGCTTCCATTTTTTGTGCTTGTTGTAACCGATGTTTAAGTTTTTTTTGTTCCGTAATGTCTTGAGCGATAGAGTTAATATGTTTGACTCTGGCATCTTTGTCATAATGAAAGCTTACCGTCCATACCATGTCGCTTATTTTTCCATTACGGCTCACCTGGCGATTCTCAATGATGGAGTTATTTAACCGATTTTTTACGCACCGGTCAAACCACTCTTCTGTTCTCTTCCGGTCTCTTTTGTCTATGAAATAAAATGCTGATAAGCCAATACATTTATCAGGTGGCATACCGAACACTTTCTGAGCGACATGATTTACATAAATAATGTTCCCGTTTCTATCGACTCGTGTAATCAAATTGGTCGTATTTTCAACAAAGTCACGAAAACGCTCTTCACTATTTCGCAGCGCTACTGTGCGCTCTTGCACTAAACTCTCAAGTTTTGTTCGCATCTGCTGCAACTCCAATTGAGTCTGAACTCTAACCAGAACCTCCGCATCGTGAAATGGTTTAGTAAGATAATCCACTCCTCCAACGTTAAAAGCCTTTATTTTATCTTTTGCATCATGAAGCGCACTAACAAAAATAATCGGTATTCCACTAGTTCGAGGATCTTCCTTTAATTTCCGACAAAATGTAAAACCGTCTAACTCCGGCATTTTGACATCAAGCAGAATAAGATCTGGCGGCTTGGATAGCGATGACTGTAGAGCAAAATTAGGGTTAGTAGCCGGGCGCACCTCATAACCTTTTTCAGCCAGTATTTTACCCAATAGATTTACGTTAGCTTGTTCATCATCTATAACTAAAATAGAAAATCGTTTTTCCGTTATGAGGGAACGGTTGAAAAATTTATTTTTCATTAACTTACCTTTTAGCCTTATCTATCATTATTCGCTTGAACAACAGCAAACAATTTATCAAACTGAATATCATCTACCATTTGCTTCATAATGTCTGCAGTTTTAACATCATGTTCTCTGATTTTCTTTATGATGGCTTTGCTTAAATCCACATTCAACTCGAGAGCTGCTTGCTCCATATCAACCAACAACTCATTCGGTAAGGTATGCAGCATTTCAGGCATCAGCAAATCCATGGTTAAATCTGCAGAAGCAAGTTCCGACAACTCTTCTTCGTATACATAACGAATACCCAGATGTTTCTGCATGATTTCAAATATTTCCGATTCATGAAATGGTTTCCGAACAAAATCATCACATCCGGCATCCAGAATAACCTGACATTCCTCCTCGAAGGCATGTGCAGTAAGAGCTACAACTGGCGTTGTTTTTCCAATTTCTGTCTCTTTAATTTTTTTGGTGGCTTCGTACCCATCCATGACTGGCATCCGCATGTCCATCCAAATGAAATCAGGATGCCAATCGCGGAAAATCTGAATCCCTTCCTTACCATTCTTGGCCTCTTTTACCTCAAATCCTACTAGTTCCAACAATTTTTTAAGTAGGAAACGGCTTTCCTTTTTGTCTTCGACTATGAGTGTACGATAATTAGACTGCCCAGAAACCAGACCCATTACCCGGCGTGTAGGTTTCTTTTTGTTAATGTCATAACTTTCAGCAGTTTCAATTGAAATATCAAATTTAAAAACAGATCCTTTTCCCGGCGTACTTTCCACACAGATATCACCCCCCATTAACTGAATATACTGGCGGCAAATACTCAAACCTAAGCCTGTTCCAGGATATTCCTCACCGATAGTTTCAACACGCCTAAATGGATGAAATATGGTAGTTAGATATTCAGCATCAATACCGGGTCCGGTATCTTCTATTTCAAAATGAAGCGTTTGGTGTTTACCAATCCCATTTTGCTCTATATTTGAAGATACATCGCGGTTACTTCGAATACGGAGGGTTACGCTTCCCTGCTTAGTGAATTTCTCAGCATTTCCAAGCAGATTGATGAGCACCTGTCGGAGTTTACCTTCATCGATTTTTATAAACTCTGGCAAAGAAGGGTCTTTTTCCATCATAAATAGTAGATCCTGGCTTTTTGCCTGGCTATAAAATATTTCAGCAATTCCCTGTAAAAAATAGTGTAAATCAACAGGGCTTAAATTTAAGGCGATTTTTCCCGCTTCAATTTTGGCAATATTCAATATTTCATTGATTAGTCCAAGTAGGTGATTTCCGCTTCTGTTAATGATGGCAATATCATTCCGCTGGTCAGCCCGCAAATCCTGGTCACGTTCCATTATCTGAGAAAATCCAAGAATAGCGTTCAGTGGTGTTCGTAATTCATGGCTCATATTCGCTAAAAATTTACTTTTTGCCTGATTAGCCCCCTCAGCCGCCTCTTTTGCGTTTTTTAATTCAATTCTTTTTTCTTGAAGGGATTGAATAAAGGAGTTAATCATTTTAATAACGGAGTTAAGTTCACCGCCGAATCTAACCTCTTCCAACATTTCAGTCAATAACTCACTCTCTTTGATTCTCTTCAAATCTTTGTCAAGTTTGCTAATTCGAGA
>JAAEKY010000082.1 GCA_024227235.1 Desulfobacteraceae bacterium
GATACCCAGAGATACAAAAGATCGGCAGTCCAGAAGACAGGGCCGGAATCTATAATCACATCCCGCAGGGTACCGCCCCCGAGCGCGGTGACAACACCGAGCAGGACGATGCTGAATATATCCATCCCCTTTCTGCCGGCTGCGATGACCCCGGTTACGGAAAAAGCGGCTATTCCGATTAATCCCAGATAATAAATCATAATTTTTTACGGCCTGTAAAGCGTCGGTTGGGTTTCGTTCCTCAACCCGACCTACGCCGCTGAGACGCGCGCGTTTTTTTTGCGCGTCGTTTCTTCAGCGATTTGTTATGCATTGCTAACTATAAAAAAATAATTAGCTGTTTTTTTGGCAAGTATGTAATCCCCAACTTAGACTAAATGAATATGTCGATCCATAATCAGCTTTTTCCCCGAAATATTGTATTGTTGCAATATAACTTCCTTTACAAAATCGAATCGACTTTCCACCCAAGTCTTTGCCCCAGTCTTTAACGCTATCTATTTTCCAAAATTTCCATCCGTTTTTCTTTAGCTCTACATCATAATACGATCTAATTTCATTGAATCTTTTATCAGTTTTAAATGAACCGTGCACCAATGCGCTACCAGGTTTTGCAGAAACCTCATACCTTTTTAAAGAGGCATCAGGTAGCTGATCAATTTGTTTGAACTCGGTTTCCAAATCTTTTTTATACTTATCAGCAATTGGACCTCTTTTGAGATGATCATAAAAGAAAAATGCTATGTAAAGAACAGTGAACACTACAATAGCGGTTCTGAAGATTTTTTTAATAATAGTGATTTTTTTCCTATTGATCATGCTTTTTTGTAAACAAATTTGAATGCATAACGACAAAACTAAGGGGCCGGGAAACGAACCCGGAAAACCATTTAAAAAGGAACAAAATATTTGACTGGTACTCCTGTCAAGAAAGCCCCGGCCTTTCCCGGCCCCTCTTAAGTGACAGGTTAGGGGATCTCTTCAAAATCAATATATCTTTCTAATTCGATTCCCTCGCTCACGCCTTTAATACGAACGCGAGCAATACAAAGAAGAGGGCCATATGCAGAAATACCAATTTTAAATTTTTCATGCGAATTTTCCTTAATAACTGGCCCATCGAAAAATTTAGGCCCGAACTGATATTCAACGGATTCCACTTCATTTTTTAACAAAGGACCTTCACCGTGCTGGTGCAACCAAATAACAATATCTGCTTCTTGGAAAGGTGTTCTTGAAGGTCGCCATGCGTGAATTAAAAAAAGCCCGTTTTGATTGCTATATCTTTCAATCCTTTTCTGTTCTAAACTTAGTGTAGAAGCTTTTTCAATCTTTGGTTGTGTATCTGAAATTTCATTAGGAGGTTCATTCTCAGGTCTGAATTGTTCAAAGGCTTTTTCTTGTCTAACCAGCCAATCAGAGTAATACTTGTCGTCTTGAAGGTGTGTTCTAAATCGAGTTTGCATTAAAAACGCCGCAATCAAGAACAAAGGAACAAATATGATTGAAGATACTACAAGGGTTGCACAAATCCACTTTGGTTCATCTATCAATGCTGCTGAGCCTAAAAATGATCCAACAACGAGAACGAGAGCGGCAAACCACACCGCAAGCATTTGAATAGGTTTGGTTATCCGGTGGGGTTCAATTTTAGCTTCAGCCATATCCACTCCTTATTAATGCCCCAAACATAGATTATGTGTTAAGTCGTAAAGCACCCATTATCGTAAACCGCTCAGACCAAATGAATTTGAACCCATTGAAATATCAATGTAAATGCTATTCAAATGCCTATGTGTCATGACATATTATCCATAAAGTGAC
>JAAEKY010000083.1 GCA_024227235.1 Desulfobacteraceae bacterium
AAGCGGTGCGACCTTTCTTGTCCCGCTTGTTCACACGCGCTCCTTGCTCGAGCAAGTATTCGGCAATGTCATAGTGGTTATAGTAAGCGGCCAGCATCAACGGGGTTAGACCGTGATTTTTTTCGCGTTTATTCAAATCACCCCTGTGCACATATGATTTAACACCATCAAGGTCCTGGTACTTGACCGCATGATGAATTCCGCCGCAGGCAACGATCAATGCCACCAGAGGCAGAAACCCTATCAACCATCTATTTTTTGACATGGCATCCTCTTCTTAACGATTCCCTTGTATTAGCGAGCAAAGCCTTGTCATGATCTCGGCATTCCTCACAGTGTTCAGGATCTGTGAAATGCGCAGGTCTACCGTTTTGTGGAAATAACGAAAGCGCCTCTTTGATTAATTCGCCGATATTCATATAGGTTAACACGGGTCGAATCAATCCTTATTGGTTATGGTTATTACAGTTCGATTAACTCGAAAAACTAAACAGTGTGTCAGCAAGAAAAACAGAACCGATTACAAAAACCAAGTATAAAACAAGACTTATTATTGCAAACGCCACTGATGGGGAGATCCTGTTTTTTAGTGCTCTGCAAATCTGATCTTCATCCATTCCTTTTTGCTTAAGTTTCAAAAATTCTTTGTGAGCATTCATTAACAATAAGCCATTGCTCATTAATCCAATAGCAATAAGTCCCCCAGTAAATCCTGTATTAGGTATAGTAATGTCGAATATTGCTTCAATGAAAGGAAATATAGAAAAAATTGCAGTGACAGTAATCAATATTGCCCATTGTTTGCGATAACCAAGCCATGCGGGTAACAGAATAATTGCCATCCAATTTAGGCTCATGGCATTCATTTTTCTTTTTTCCACGGCTTTGTCATAAAAAGTGAGTAGTTTATCAGAATTTGTCCCACAGTAGGACTTAAAAATATTTTTAGGAATCCAGTTCGTTGGATCTTTTAAATCGATTTTCATTTTTTCCTCAAAGGGTGTAAAATTTAGTTGCACCTCTAAAAACTGTTGATAAAAAATTTCATTTTGATTCAAGTATTAGTTTTAAATTCTCGCCTTCTTCTTTCATGTGCTTTTTGACACTCGCCAATCCGTCATCAATGGATTTTTTAAAGAATTTCTTGCCAATCCAACCAACTCGATAGGTTCCCGATGCGGTGAAAAGGCACGATACTTCC
>JAAEKY010000084.1 GCA_024227235.1 Desulfobacteraceae bacterium
AAGGGGGGGGATGGAAAAGTGTTTTATCCTTTTTTCATTGTATCCTTGATTCAAATAATGTGCCAAGTATGATCGGAAGCTGGGTGTCAGGGACAAAAGTCGGAAATTGAAAGGATAAAAAACTACACTTTTGTTAACTTTTGTGACGGGGTTGTGGTTTGACGGTATGGCGGTGTTACGGGGTTGCGGTATGACGGTTTAACGGTGTTACGGTATGGCGGTATGGCGGTATGGCGGTGTTACGGTATGGCGGTGTTGCGGTTTGACGGTGTTACGGTGTTACGGTATGGCGGTGTGACATTATTGTGGTATGATGGTATGATGGGGTGATGGTTTGATGGTTATGATGGTTTTGATGGGGTGATGGGGTGATGGGGTGATGGGGGGAATGGCAGGGCCATTTGGGGTTAGGAACAGTTCAATAAATTTACATTCTTCATCAGCATAGAAATTCACAGGAGGCGGACGTCTCCCAAACATCCTAGTGGAACGGGATACAGATTGTACGGATTATACAGGATTATCACAGAAGCAGTATTTCAGTCACGCCGTGACTTGAGGACATTTTTTTAATGCTGGTTCATCCATACCGCTAAATGCTCTGGCGATTTCAATTTCATGATTATTGTTAATTCGCTATCCAGCAAATAATACGTGGGTGTAGCAAATACATAATAATCTCGAGCTATAAGGCTCTCCCATTTTTTAAAATCGCAATATTTAAAACATTTACTGGATAAGCTCTTTTTTCTCTTCTGCATATTTTTTCAATAAACTTCTTTGTTTTCTCTTTTTAATGCCCTTAAATATGTCTTGTTTATAAGCCACCAGCTCCTCCTGTTTTTGCTTTAAGTTTTTTATAAGAGGCGATGCTTGAAAAGGATAATTGGCAATGATAAAGTTATAGTTTGACTCCAGCATTAATGTGCTGTCTATGGTCGTTAGGATGTTTTGCCACCGGGCATTTTTTTTACGTTTGTAGTTCACGCTTATGTTAAAGGCCCTATCTGCGAGTAGGCTTATGTTTTGTTTTTTACCATTGACTAATACAAAGCATTGATACATTTTTCTCGCTCTGCTATACTTACTCGCTCTACTAAACACTTGCAATTGCGCCAAATAGGGCAATGCTGTATTAGGTAAGGTATCTGTTTTTGACCAACGCACAGGGGTGAGCCTGGTGCTTAGACTATCTTGCCAATAGCCTTTAAGGGACACTTGTATATGTTGGTGGCTTGCGCTGTATTTTTCTGAAATATCTATGGGCAATGCCAATTCTTTTTTGCGATTTTGCTCTTGCTTTTTTAACGCGTCTTTATACTGTTGATCATACTTTGCCTGCTGCGCGGTAAAGGGCACATTAAGGTGTGCAAAAAATGCAATCGGGTTATTGGTAGCAAAGGCAATGCTACCATCTGCGTTTACTATAGAAAAATGCGGCAAATCTGCTACTACATCAGCATTTTGGCTGGTGTAATTAGCTATATAATAATTACTAAATGCCAAGTTGCGTTTGGCTACTTTCAAAAATTCATCAGTAATAATTTCTTTGTTTCTGAGTACTACCATAGAATAGTTGTTTTGGTAGGTTTTATCCCAAGCCCAAAGGGTTCTGATGAGATAAACCAGATCGAACAAACTTTCTGCTTGTGGTTGTATTACGATTTTGCTTTTTGACAGATATTGCCAAGAGGTGTTGGTGGGTTTTAAAAAGCCATTCAAAAAAGGGAGGCTATCGGGCAACTGCACCCTAGTAGCTTTTGGTAGTGGCATTGGCGCTACCAGCAAAGTATCAAACTGGCCGTATAACGTTTCTGCCATACCTATATTACCAGTACTGGCGTGTTGAGATGCAAAAAAACCAAAAAAACCATGTCTGGTTTGTCTATCCCAATTGGCGGTATTTAAGTGTTTGTAAAAGTCACTAACAATGTGGGCATTATATTTTGATATTGCCCTTTCACTTCTAAGAGTGTCGTTTCTAATACCCATTAAGCACTGGGCTATTTTCTTGAGTTGTGCGCCATCATCTACCAACTCTTCCTGGTGCTGTGCGGTGTATTGGTAAAGTTTGTTTAAATAATGCTGTAAACTATCGCCTTGTTTAGCAAAGCCAATAAGCTGCATAATGCGCTGCGCTTCAAAATGAATAGGGGCGGCCGTACTGTCTATCTGTTTTAGACTGTCTGAAACAAGCTTGTAGTCTCCTTTAAGCTGTTGCCATTCCCGGGCAAATAGCACACTGTCCTGGGGCAGGGCACCTTGTGCCTGGTATAACATGCCCATAGCAGCCTGGTAGGGTTGGTGCAGTTTTGCTAAGGTGTTTGTTGGTTGCTGAGCATAAGACACACAAACGGCACAGAATAGAATTAAAAAAATAGTGAGCTTATTCATAAAGTTTTTTTTGCTATAAGTGATGAAGATTAAATAACTTACACCATTATACTTGTTCTTTGTTCCTTTTAAAAGCACTTAAAAAAGTCAACCGTAGCGCTGCTATGCTTGATTTTTGAAGCCCTTTTAAAAGAAAAAATAACTACGCATTCTGGTGCAACTTATTTAATCTTCATCACTAATCAAATATATGGCGATTATCAAGACATAAAAAGGGGCAATGGCTTGTGCCATATTATAATTATAGTTTAAAACATCTACTTCCCAAATACTCATTTACCTTGCCCGAATTTAGAGCGTGTTTAAATTTCTATGATTGTGCGAAAGCTGGCAAATTTTGTTCTGAACAAGACATATTTTGTCCCGAGTGACTCGGGAGATGCGGGCAATCCGGCGAAAAATATAACGAAGTGCAGAGCAAAATTTGTCGCTTGCAGCCGATTGATGGATTTTTAAACATGCTCTTAACACCATTATCGTCATGGCATCAAATACACCTGCCTGCACTGTGTTTCGGCAGGCAGGTCAAAAGTGTCC
>JAAEKY010000085.1 GCA_024227235.1 Desulfobacteraceae bacterium
ATACCAGTATGCCATGCCGTAAAATCCACAAATTTCTGAGAATTCAAACATCCTGTATGTGCTGTAATACTGGTCTTTATCCCCATATCCTTCTGGTAGAAACAGGGTTTCAAAGATTTTTTCTTCTTTGATAAATTCTGCAAAGTCATATGTGAATTCCCGTTTATGATAGTCGTCATTCAATTTTTCCAGACCTTTGTTTTCAAACCATTCAATGGTTTTCAACATAATCTCTTTAGATCTTTCATCAGGATAATTCCTGTCCTGGTATTTTTTTGGGTTAAAAAGCAGCATTTTTTTGCCTCCTATTTAAGTCAGTATACGAACTAAAAATATGGATAATAATACCCTGCCATCATCTGTTTTAAGGATTACCTCTTCAAAAACAGGGTTCGCAACAGGCGTTTAAAAATAATTTTTTCTTCCATGGTAAAGTCAGCCAACAATAGATCATTCCCCTTTTTTCTCACATCAATCAGCTCATCTTTGATAACATTGGCCTTCTCCGACGGATAAAGTCTAAAGGACCGCTTGTCATTTTTGTCCAGCCTTTTTTCGATCCACCCGCCCTCGTCAAGGCGGTCGATAATGCCGGATAACGTTGCTTTATCAAGAATTAAAAGTTTTCCCAACTCAGCAGCAGTGGCACCTTCCTGGTACCAGAGGCCTTCAAGAATAAGGTGCTGCATATTGGTTAATCCATACTGGATCAATCTCTTTTTTAACAGACTATGAGCCTTTTGATGGGCTTTGGCCAGAAAGAAAAACGTACAATCCGGAATATTGTTTGGTAAACTGTCCATATAAAAAACTCCTTTGTATACGAACAAATAATTGAAACCTTCCAATTTGTCAATGTTATTTATACATATCTGGATATTTGCCTAGTATCGCGAGTTGTCATAACTCGTTCCAGGCTGATTCCCATACGTACGCTGGATGGACATTGCAACAAATTCTTAGGGCTCACTTAAAAATAACTTTACATGTTATGTGCGACCTTTAGGTTAAGAGCCGATTCATCCTGCCCGGCTGCGGTGTGAAAACACGACATATCTTGATCTGCCTTAGTTTGCCATCACTTCCATGCCATGCGACTCAACTCTCAAAATTGGTAATTAATTTTTGAGTGAGCCCTGATATTCCCGCCGCTGACAGATATACCAAGTCCGAAATATCAAGCAGTTGTAAATCTAATTTAAAATAGTTGTGGTCCAATTGATGATTATGATAGATTTTATGATGTGAGCTAAAACGAGAACGTACCAAAATTTATATTAAACTTACTTGCCTTTTATATCCATCAAATCTTGGAACTGACTGCCCGCTTATTTATATAGTCCATTTTTGAATCAATTCTAATAACTTTTTGGGTTTAATTGGTTTTGATGTATAATCATCCATTCCTGATTCAAGGCAATGCTCTTGATCACCTTTCATTGCGTGGGCAGTTAAGGCAATGATGGGGATTCGCGGCAAATGAACACAGTGTTTAAAACAAAAATCAGAAGACTCACAATTAACGTTTTTTTCAATTTTTCTTATTTCAACAGTTGCTTTTATTCCGTCCATTTCAGGCATTTGAATATCCATAAAAATGAGGTCATATGAAACCGTTTCAAGGGCCTTTAGCACTTCAAGACCATTCTCAGCAGCATCCGCCTGGAATCCATGTTTTTTCAGGAGAATTAAACCCAATTTTCGATTGATTGCGTTATCATCAGCAAGAAGAATTCGTGTTCCGTATTTTCGCTGCTCTGTAAGACGATGGTTTTTCTTTTCTTTTGGACGCTTAATACGGGATTGTTCTTGTGTACCATCACCCATGGTTAAACAGTTGTACAGCTGTGACTGTTTGATCGGTTTAGTTAAATAGGAAGAAAAACCGATTCCTTTAATCTGTTCTACGTCAATGTGTTGGCCAATTGAACGGATTAATACAAGAATCGTTTTATTAAGATCTGGATTAGCTTTAATTTTTTTCCCAAGCGTCTCACCCTTCATTCCTTTCATCTTTAAAGAAAGAATAGCAATGGTGAACGGCTTTTCTCCTTTAGCAGCACTGCTTAGTTTCTCTATTGCCTGTTGTCCATTTTCTGCTTCATCAAAATGGCAGTTCCAGACGTTAAGAAACTCTGTTAAAATTCGACGGTTGATCTGATTATCATCAACAATCAAAATTCGCATATGTTGAAAGTCATTGGGACTGATTGTTTCAGACTCCGCAGTCTCAAGTTGTTTTTGAAGCGCAATAGTAAACCAGAATTCAGATCCCTTACCCAGCTCACTTTCGACTCCAATTTGTCCCCCCATTATTTCGGTGATTTTTTTAGATAAAGCCAATCCAAGTCCGGTGCCTCCATATTTTCTTGTGGAAGAAGTATCTATTTGAGTAAAGGATTTGAACAACCCTTTCTTCTTGTCTTTCGGGATACCGATTCCAGTATCTGAAACGCTGAAACGCACAACCAAATTATTGCCAATATTATTATCCTGGTGGAGTTTAAGCCGTATTTTAATTTCGCCTTTTTTTGTAAATTTAATGGCGTTGCTTACGATATAATTTAAAATCTGGCACAACCTTTCCGGGTCACCTGTCACATGCGTGGGAATATCATTATAAATAAGGCAGCTCAACTCTAATCCTTTTGCGTGGGCGGTTACAGCAAGGATATCAGTCATATTTTCAATGGTTGTTCGAAGATTAAAATCTTTTATTTTAAGGTTAAAATCTTCAGTTTCAATTTTAGAAAAATCGAGGATGCCATTTACGACTGAGAGTAGTGAGTCTGCACTTATACGAACGATATCTGCATACTCATATTGCCTGTCATTTAATTGGGTATCAAACAACAGCCCTGTCATACCAATAATTGCGTTCATAGGGGTTCGGATTTCATGACTGATATTGGCTAAAAAATTATTTTTGGCTTCATTTGCAGTTTCAGCCTGTTCTTTAGCCTGAACAAGTTCTTCTTCAGCTTGTTTGCGTTGTGTAATATCCTGAATGGTGCCGGCCATCCACACAGCTTTCCCTTTTTCATCAAAGGTAACTTCTGCCTCTTGATGGACCATTTTGATTGACCCATCGGCAAGCAAAATGCGATTATCTATGCTAAACGGTTGGCTTTTGATAATTGCGTTATCAACTGCATCTTTGACAGCATCTTTGTCTAATGGATGAACCCAGTTCAGGGGGTCTTCATACATATTGTCAAATTCGATTTTATCAAGGCCATATATATTGCAGACTTCGTCTGAACAGTTTAAGTTTTTTTTCAGATCCCAATCCCAATTGCCCAGGTGAGCAATTTGCTGAGCTTTTGCAAGCCTTATTTGACTGCTGCGGAGTTGACTTAAAGCACCACTCGCCCGTAACATGTAGCGGACACGATGTTGTAAAATTAACCAGTTAAGCGGTTTAACAGCAAAATCAGTCGCACCGGCATCGTAGGCCTGATTAATTGAGTCAACATCATCTGCGCCGGTGACCATAAGGATAGGGGTTTGACTGCCGTTAGGCATGTTTCGAATCGTTTCACAAACCCCAAAGCCGTTCATCTTAGGCAGGTTTATATCAAGCAATACAATGTCAGGCTGTAACCGTTCAAACTTGATTAAAGCCTGGATACCATCTTTGGCTTCTTCCACTTTAAGATCAACCTGTTCAAGCGATTCTCGCGCGAGCATTCTTATGGCCATGTCATCATCCACAATAAGTACAAGCGGTATTGATCTTTGATTATCGAAATCCTTTGTCATTAATTGTTTCCCTTTATCATTCCTGCTAAAGTTGTTTGTGCCTCTTCATATCCGGTTTCGATTTCAGATAATAATTGGGAAGCATTTTCAATAGAGCCTGCTTTTCCTATATCTTCCAATTGTTTACTATAATTTGATACTGACAATGCACCCACATTTGCGCTGCTGGACTTTAGACTGTGTGCGGCTTCTCTCATGTTGTTAGTGTCTCCATCAGATATGGCCTGATGAATAGTTTTAATGAGTTTTGGTGATTCATTAAGGTAGATATTTATTATTTTACTAACCATATCAGGCTTATCCGGTTGTTGCAAAACACGGATATTGTCCAGCGCCTTGGGGTCTATTATTTGCTTCCCTTTTTCTGCCTGAATGGGGGGTATATTTGTCTGTTCTTTTTCGGAAACATCAGACAGGTCTTGCACAGGATCTATAGCTGAACTATTGTCACAACTTAAGCGTTTGTCTTTTGTAAGACAGCTTTTCCGGGGTAACCACCGCTGTAATATGAGTAACATCTGATCCATACTAAATGGTTTGCTTAAATAATCATCCATCCCGCTTGAAAGGCATTTTTCTTTATCTCCTTTCATTGCGTGTGCTGTAAGGGCAATAATGGGTATATGTTTTTGTTTGTTTTCGGGTGTTTCTTTTTCTGTATTCCGTATTTCTTTAGTGGCTTGGTATCCATCCATTTCAGGCATCTGACAATCCATTAATATTATATCATATTGATTTTTTAAAAATGCATTTAACGCTTGGGTACCGTTGTTAACAATATCAACATGGCAGCCGGAATTTTCAATCATTTCCCGTGCAACTTCCTGGTTGACCAATGTATCTTCTGCAAGAAGTATTTTTCCTGGGATTAACACCTTGGTTTCTGCAATACTGTGCCGCGTAACAAGTTGAGATTCATCAGTTTCAGAAGAATTAGTCATTACGGCGCTTAAAACGTTTTTAAGTTCGGATTTTCGGACGGGTTTGCTTAAAAATGCGGCAAGCCCTTTTCTGCGAGCTTCTTGTGCATCGCCCCGCAGACCAATAGACGTCAGCATGACAAGTCGAATATCAGTGATTAACGGATCTGATTTAATCATTTGGGTTAACATCAGCCCGTCTGTTTTCGGCATCATCATATCAACAATGGCTATTTCGTAAGGTGCTTTTTTTAATGCGGCATTACGAAGTATTTCCAATGCATCCCTGGCATTTGAAGCACCTGTAAATTTCATTTTCCACCCAGCCAGTTGCTCATACAAAATAGCTCGGTTAGTATCGTTGTCATCTACGATCAGTATGCGAATGTTTTGCAAATCTACTCTTGGTCTGGATTCAGCTGTATAGATTATAGATGATTTTCTCAGATTTACCGTAAACCAGAAAGAAGATCCTTTTTTTTTCTCACTCTCGACTTCTATTTTTCCTCCCATCATCTCGGTGAGCTGTTTCGCAATGTTAAGCCCCAGGCCGGTACCCCCATATTTGCGAGTCGTTGAACCGTCTTCTTGAGCAAACTCATTAAAAATATGTTTCTTTGCTTTTGTGTCGATGCCAATGCCAGTGTCCTTAACCTCAAACCGAATAAATGCGTTTTCATCTGTTTCATTAATCAAGGCAACACGTATGACAACTTCTCCTTCTTCGGTAAACTTGACTGCATTGCTGATAAGATTAGATAAGATTTGGCGGAGTCGACCGGGATCTCCCTGTATCATATCCGGTACATTTGGTTTGATAATGCAGATTAACTCAAGGTTTTTATTTTCAGCAAGCCCTGCAGAGCTTTCTACAATATTTTCAACTGTTTGGTGAAGCCTGAAATCTATACATTCAAGCTTAACTTTGCCGGCTTCAATTTTGGAGAAATCCAGGATATCATTCAAAAGATTTAGTAAAGATTCACCAGAACTTTGAACAATTCTAACAAATCTGCGTTGTTTACCGTCCAGGTTGGTTCCAGCCAATAGCTCCGCCATTCCCAATACGCCATTCATTGGTGTGCGAATCTCATGGCTCATGTTGGCTAAGAACTCTGATTTAACCTTCAAAGCTCTGACCGCTGCATCACGAGATACTTCAAGGTCCTTTTCAATCGATTTTCTTTCCTGGATTTCTGACAATAATTTTTTATTTACATCTGCTAATTCTTTGGTTCGTTTGTCAATGTGTTGTTGAAGCAGTATGTTGTTTTCAAACATCGCATATGCATCACCAGCGGAATCAACGCTTCTCTCAACCCGTTTCATGAGAATAGTTTTGATTTTCTCACTCTTGGTGAGTTTCTTTTCCAAGCCTTCTATTTTTTCTTGCAGCTTTACTATTTCCTCTTGCGATGCCGTCACTATTAGTCCCCGATAGCCACTCCGGTTAACGTTTGATTTACGTGGACTGCGTTGAACTGTTCACCATAAGTACTGAACCCAATAAAATTGTAATTTGCTAGAATTTTCTTCAGATCTTCAAATAGTGTTTTTTCCTGAGCCTCCAAACGCCTTAAGATACAATCGCACCCAAGAATAAGAATTGGGCGGGATATATGGGTTTCAATTTCAGATAGCTGTTGTTGAAAGTTTTTTACAAGATCAACGCCTTTAGCGACGGTCAATACTAAACCGTTGTCAATAGCGCAATAAAAAGTCAGGCTGTTGTCTTCATTCACTTTTTGGATAGAGCGGACATAATATTCTCCACCTATCTTCAGCATTACCGGATGACTGGAAAAAATCATAGGACTGAGTTCATCAATTGTAAGCCCTAATTTTTCAGCATAGGCCTGAGCGGCTGGTTCCCCTTCTATTTCGGATACAATGCGGTTTTTCGGATCAGCTTCTGTAATCACTAATTTATTTTCAGTGGGTTGAAAATGTTGGGTTTTAAAAATATGGAACGGCAGAGTGGTTTCGATTATTGAAAATACAGCCGCATCAGAAATAAATTGTCCATCTGAATAGACCTGGGTGCTTTTAAACTTGAGATCATCCCCTGCTGATCCTCCAATGATTGGCATGCTCTGGAACTGTCTGTGAAGAAGGGCTATAGTAGGCTCTTCCAATATGGACATGCCGTCAATCAAAAGCAGGCCGAACATCTTATCTCTGTCAAACGTTGAAGAAAAGCAAAGATCTTTTTGAATTGAATCGGCAATAGTTTCTGTTTGTTCAGACGAAAATCCTTTCAAAGTGGGAATAATGCGAGAATGAATTTTTAAGACATCATCGCCTGGTACCTTTCCCAGGCTAACGCCGGAAAGACTTCCTTCAAAATATCCTCTGGATGTAATTTCTCCAGCGGTAGTACAGCCGATAAGGTTGCTGGAGAAACAATTTTTTAGCGCGCTGCCAAGTTTGTCGAGATCATAATTCGAAGAACAAAAAAAGATTACAGCCTCAATTTCTGGTTGATCTATCTGATCAAATAATTCCTGAACAGCCTGTTCTTCGTTTTTAGCAAACGATGACCCAATTTTAATTTTAAGTCGCGAGTTTTTTGACATTACGGTTTTCCTTTAAAATAAAGTTTTGGGACAACCCTTTATTGCAATAGCTGCGCTCATTAACATGATTATTATAGAATATCGCCTGCTATAAGAGAGATATGAGCTTACCAAAATACAGAATATAGAATATCGAACGCTTGTCATCCCTATCTTAAATAGTGATATCTATTGTTTATAATAAATTAGTTTATCTTAAATCAATTATATAATTCTATTTGACCACAGGCCGAAATTAAGTTGTTTTTTTAAAATCAACGAACCAAAAAACATATATGTCATTTTTACGGCACCATCATGGCTATAGGATTAAAACAAAAAACAGAGATTTTATTTTTTGTATACTATTTAAATTTATAGAAAAGTATGACGCCACCTATTTAAACATGATATTTTGAAACTCGTCTTATGTCAAGCTTTAAACAAGGATTAAAACAAGGATCTTGAATTTACCCGCTGCCTTTTTTATGAACCGCTTAAATTGTGGCAATGCTTTTTGAAACAGGCATGCTTGACAATCTGTTTGCTTTAATCATATGACATCCCATATGCGGTTTTAAACATTAGCAGGAGTAATGTCATGGAATTTGACTTTTCCAGGTTTTTATATCTTAAAGAACCTGAGATCATTTCAAATTGGGTTGAAAAGCTTCATACCCAAGTTGGTGATCAATACGCTACAAGACCTGTTGAAGAACTTGAACGAACAATAACAGAAGCGGTAAAAGCAAATTTTCAAGTTTTGGTTCATGAAAATTATGATCCCATTAATACGTTTATAGACAAGATTACAGTTATGAGGCTTGAGGCTGGCTTTTTATTATCAGATGTCCAAAAAGCATTTGAACTTTATCGCGTTATCGCCATCGGTTTTTTGCTCGAAAATAATTTATCTGCAAAAGAATTGAAAGAAACGATCAAGAAGATGAATTTATGTCTTGCCTATACCATGCAGAGGTTCAGTGATCATTTTCAGGATATGCACCAAAAAAAAATATTAGAACAAAATAAAGTGCTTGAGCAAATGGTAAAAAAAAGAACCGCCGCCCTGGAGGAATCCGAAAGGAAATATAAAACATTGGTAGAAGAAATAAATGATGGGTATTTCGTCATTCAGGACAAGGTTATTGTTTTTGCCAACCAGGAATTTTGCAATATGCACGGCTATGATCTTGAAAACGTTCAAGGGAAAATATTTACTGATTTTGTTGCCAAATCTCATAGGAACCAAGTCCTTGAAATATATTCCGGTAACACAAATGACAATGACACACCACAGGTGTTTGAGTATAGAAGACTTATGAAATCCGGGGAAGAGTTCCCTACAGAAATTCATGGTAAAATCACACGTTATGGTAATAAAATATCCAGTATTGGTATTTGCAGGGATATTACAGGTCGAGTAAAAATGGAACAAAAGATACGTGAAAACGAACGGATGGCCTATATTGGTCAAATCACAGCATCATTGTCCCATGAAATCAGAAACCCTTTGTCTGCAGTCAAGATGAACCTTCAGATTTTAAATAAGAATCAAGACATTACCGGAAATGACAAAAGAAGAGTGGATATATCTGTGTCTGAAGTAATTCGGCTTGAACAGATTTTGAATCAGCTATTAGATTTTGCAAAACCATTACAGCTGAATATGGCTGTATGTAATATCAGTGATATCCTGAATTCTTATATCGAGCTGTTAGAAATGAAATTCAAAGAAAAAAATTTATCTGTTGTTACCCTGTTTAACAACAAAGTATCTGATGTCCGGGTGGACAAAGGAAAGATCGGTCAAACCGTTATCAATATCCTCATCAATGCGATAGAAGCTTCACAGGATTTCGGACAGATTATTGTCAGATATGATTTAAATTCAGAAGCAAAGAATGAATTTGTTCAAATTATCATTGATGATGAAGGTATTGGATTTGAGGAAAAGAACAGTCAGGAAATATTTAAACCATTTTTCACAACCAAAACAAAAGGTGTCGGCCTGGGACTTGCAAATGTAAAAAGAATTATTGAGGCTCATAATGGGTTTGTAGCCGCAAGAAAAAGAAAAGAAAAAGGATCCTCTTTTTCTTTAATGATTCCTATAAGAGGTAGATAATGGCTAAAATTTTAGTAATAGATGACGAACCCTCCATTCTTGAGTCTTTGAATATGTTCCTGGTAGAGAAAGGGCATGAGGTAGTAACTGCTGATACAGGACAAAAAGGCCTTCAAAGTTACCTCACTGAAATACCTCAGATCGTTATCCTGGATATAAGACTTCCTGATCTTAACGGGCTGGATATACTAGAAACAATGGTAGAAAAGAATTTTCCAAGCAAAATCATCATGATTACTGCCTATCAGGATATGGAAACAACTATTATTGCAATAAAAAGAGGGGCGTTTGATTATATTCACAAACCCCTTGATATTGATGAAATTGAAAAAGCTGTCGATCATGCGGTTAATATACTGGAAATTGATAAAAAAACACCCACCCTTGAATCAGTTCATCCCGGCGCATCTAATCCCTGGGCGATTATTGGCAAGAGTGAAAAGATGCGCAATGTTTTTAAAAAAATGGGGCTGGTGTGCACCAGTAAAGTAAATGTCCTGCTTCAGGGAGAAACTGGGACAGGAAAAGAGCTTATTGCACGAGTTATTCATTTGAACAGTTCTTTTAAGGACGAACCCTTTATTGTGTTTGATTCTTCTGCCGTGGTTGGAACCTTGCTTGAAAGCGAGCTTTTCGGTCATGAAAAAGGGGCGTTTACAGGAGCAGACAGCGCCAAAAAAGGAAAGATTGAGCTGGCAGGAAACGGCACGCTTTTTTTAGATGAGATTGCTGAGCTGCCATTTAATATACAAGGCAAACTTTTAGGATTCCTGCAGAGAAGAGAATATACACGAGTGGGAGGGACAGAACTTCTAAAATCTAATTGTCGTATCATCACAGCCTGTAATTGTGATTTAGAGCAGAAAGTCAGATCAGGGGATTTTAAAGAAGATCTTTATTTCAGATTGCGGGTGTTTATGATAGAGGTTCCCCCATTACGTGATCGGTTGTCAGATATCCCATTGCTGGTCGAGCATTTCTTGCATAAAATTAATATGGAGCTGGGTACAAAGGCGACCAAGCTCCAAGATGGAGTGATTCAAACCCTTGTTGATCACGACTGGAAAGGAAATGTCAGAGAATTGGAAAATTCTATTGTCCAGGCATTGGTAGAATGCAGGGGCAGTGTCTTGCTTGAAGAAGATATCGCTAAAATTCTTGATACAAAAAAAACCTTACCACAGCAGGGGCTATTCTCTTATTCTCTTGCGAATGTCGAAAAGGATCATATCATGAAAACGCTTTTTCATCTGAAGTGGAATAAAACCAAGGCTGCAAAAGTTTTGGGAATCTCGTTGCCAACCCTTCGTAGTAAAATTAAAAAATATAATATAAAAAAACTGTAATAAAATATCCTTCAATAGAAGAATTTTTTCACACACTGCAAAAAAACTTTCTAGCCAAGCTATATATTATAAGATCCATCAAAACAAACTCTTTTCAAATTATTATATAAAATCAATTAATTAATGGGATTCATTTTGGCTTTTTTAAACTTTTGAAGTTTCGGCATGGGATTTGCAATTTACAAGAAAAATATTAACAAGTGCAAATTTCCTGCTGAGCTGAGTGGTAAAAGTTAGAATTTCAAAAGACGATGAGAGTAAATTTTTAGGAGTGTTAATGATTGTTTTTTGTCAGTTACAATGGCTTGACTTTGGGATCGGAGTTAAATATGAAAATGAAATCACTTAAACAGAGCGAAAAAGAACATTTACAAAATGTTCTTACCCAGACTCATTGGGACCTTGAAAAGACATCCCGGCTGTTGAAGATTTCATTAACACAAGTAAAATCAAAGATTAAAGAATATAAATTAAAACAAAAGGATTCATAGGTTTTGAACCGTTCAAAGCAATATGAATTTTTTAACAAAGGAGGAAGTTATGAAGTGTATTAAATCAACATTTTTATTCACTCTTTTTGCTGCTATTACCTTTGGCTTTTTTACCAGTCATGCGTATGCAAAAAAGTCTATTATTATTGGCGCACCGCTTTCCACAGCCTATTTGTACGGGTGGGATGCAGAACGGGGTATCAAACTGGCAGTTGATGAAATTAATGCCAAAGGCGGTGTTAATGTGGCCGGAGAAAAGCGGCCTTTTAAGGTTGAGGTCATTGACACAAGGGATCTTGAACCTGGCGTGCCGGTTTCAGAAGCATTGATGGCACTTGAACGGCTTATTCTAAATAAAAAAGCTGATTTTATTTTAGGGGGACCAAACAGATCAGAAGCTGCATTAGCAGCCATGTCTCTTTTATCAAAACATAAAAAAGTGTCTATTGTTACCAGTGGCGTGTTGACGCCTAAATATCATGCCCTGGTCGCCCAAAAATATGACAAATTTAAATATTGCTTTAGAATCCATGGAGAGGCCAAAGGAATTGTGGGTGACATGCTGGCCAATTTTATGGAACTTAAAGAAAAACATGGTTTAACCAAAATTTTCCTCATTGCACAGGATGTCTCTCATGCCAGAGGCGCTGCAAAAGTCATGGGAAAAGTCGCAGGAAGTAAAGGGTTTGAAATAACCGGCACAGAAATTTTCCCCACAGGAACCACTGATTTTTCCATGGGTCTTTTAAAAGCAAAATCTACAGGTTCTCAGATCATCAATATCTGGATGGATATGCCGGAAAGCGCGATTTTATTGAAGCAATGGTATGATCTTAAAATTCCCGCCCTTCCTTTTGGAGGAACACTGGCTGCAGCTGAGCAACCCGGCTTCTGGAAAGCTACAAATGGGAGAGGCGAATTTACTTTATGTAATGTAATTAATGCGGGTAACGCCCCATCCGACGCTACCCCATGGACCATGAAGTTTTACAATGCCTATGCAAAAAAATGGGGAGTGGAACCTGAAGGCCTTGGCAGTTCAAGTAGTTATATGGCTGTGTATACTTTAAAAGAGGCGATTGAAAGAGCAGGCACCCTTGACTCTGATAAAGTGGTTACTGCTTTAGAGCAGACCGATATCATGGGCGTTTATGGAAGGCTAAAATTTGATCCTAAAAGTCATCAGGTTATTTTTGCCAAAGATCCAAAAGATGGGGCAGTCGGATCTATTCTCCAGTGGCAGGATGGTAAAAGAATTGTTGTTTTCCCAAAAAGTATCGCAAAAGGTGAGATTTTATTACCACCCTGGATGAAAAAATAAGAAATGAAAAAAATACCCAACAGAATGCATATATTTTTCTAGCTTTTTGTTGGGTAAAAAAAAGTAAAAAGTTTGCGAAGAAAGTACGAAGAAAAGTGCGAACAAATTAACTTGGGATTTTATTATGGAAATCATTGTTTACGGAACAATTAACAGCGTGTCGCTGGCACTAATGGCCCTTGGATTTGCGATGGTATACGGGGTCAGCAGGGTCCCGAATTTTGCCCATGGTGCGCTGTATATAATATGTGGATTTTCTTGCTGGATTATCATGAACAAACTGGGGATAAATTACTTCTTTTCCATTTTTTTAGCGTTAGCCATCAATGGATTGATTGGTGCACTGATGTATCGGTTTGTTCTTATCCGGGTCAGGGGAATGAACATATCTGAAATTATTGGTTCCTATGCCATTGGGCTCGCCATTCTTGAAGGGCTTCGGTGGGGAGGATTCAAGGGAATGACTTATACCCTGCCGGTTTTCATGGAAGGAAGCATTATTATTGGAGGAGTACCCGTTGATTACCATCGGATTTTGATGATGCTTATTGGTATCTTCCTGGTGGCTATGTTATGGATTTTTACTCATTATACAAAGATTGGCCTCGCACTTCAAGGTATGGCTCAGGATGAAAGGGCAGCACTTATGCTGGGGATTGATTCTGATCTCATGGCAACTTTGGCAATGGCTTTTGGTGCTATCCTTGCCGGTATTGCTGCTCTACTTATTTTACCTTTGGGCAATATCGTGGTGGAATCGGGATACCATGTGTTAATTATGTCTATTGCTGTATGCATCGTCGGCGGTCTTGGAAGCTGGATGGGCGCAATTGTTGCGGCATTTCTCATTGGATTTACCCAGATCCTGACGGTGGTGTATATTGGATCTCATTTTCAAATGGTTGTAGCAATCTTAGCTATTATTTTAACCTTGATCTTAAAACCATCCGGTTTGTTTGGAAAGCAACATGAACTGGAAGAGAGGGTCTAACATTGGATACTGCACATAGTCGTAAAGAAAGAATTGACCGGGGAATTAAGGTAAGATCGGATGGAATTTATGCACTCATGTCATTTCGCGAGCTGTCCTATCTGACACTCCCAAGGCTTATATTTATCGTTGGAATGTTGTCTTTACCGCTACTCATGCCTGGCATGTACTGGCAAAGGGTTATCTCTATTGTATGTATCTATTCGTTATTGGCTTTAAGTTTTGACTTCTTAGCCCATAATGTAGGACTGGTATCGCTTGGCGGCGCATTTTTTATTGGAGTTGGCGGATATACTGCCGGAATATTAAATTCATATTTTGGTATTCCGCCCATATTGACGATTCCATTGGCAACTATTATTGGGGGCGTGTTCTGCACAGTGCTTCTTTTGCCTTGTTTACCCCTTAAAGGGGTTTATTTTGCTATTATCACATTGATGTATCCATTATTTATGGCTCGGATTATTGAAGCATTTGATATTTTTGGCGGTACTGACGGACTCATTGGAATTGACAGTTTTTCAAATTCCTGGGTAGAGCAATATATTGTTATCGGTGCAGTTCTTCTATCTCTTTTTGGTTTAAGGCGGTTGGTCAACATGGACTTGGGGCTTATTTTTACAGCCATCATGGACAATGACCAGGCCGTAAAAGCATCTGGTATTAATATCACTCATTACAAGGCCCTGGCCGTTTTTATTGCCTCAGCAATGGGGTGCCTTGGCGGAGCCTGTATTACCCATATTTACATGTGGTCGGGTATTTCACAGTTTGCTTTAGATTTTTCCATACTGCCCATTGCCGCCACTGTAATTGGGGGGTCGGGTACCTTAATCGGGCCGGTCCTTGGATGTTTGATACTCGTACCGGTTTCAGAACTTTTAAGGGATTTCGGAACCTTAAGGATTGTATTTTATGCCGTTATCCTGGTTGGTTTTATTCTCTTCCGCAGTGAAGGTATCATGGATTTTGGCCAACGAAAATATGAACAGTTTGAAAGGCAGACCAAAATATGAAGAACCAGGCAAAGAAAAAAGGTCCTATTCTCAGGGTGGAAGGCCTCACAAAGCATTTTGGCGGCGTAACTGCCCTCAAAGATGTCAGTTTTGAGGTGGGTGAAGGAGAGATATTAGGAATCATTGGACCCAATGGGTCAGGAAAAACAACCATAGTGAATAATATTTCCGGGTTTATTAAACCCTCATCGGGTAAAGTTTATTATAAAGGAAAAGATATTACCGGGAAAAAACCGCATAAGATTGCTGATATGGGACTCACAAGGACATTTCAGGTGATGCGCCCTTATTACAGCCTCCCGGCTTATAAGAACCTTGTGATTCCTCTTTTTTCACCAAGAGCCAGGCGCACTGGCGGTTGGCGAGGCGGTGGAAGACTTGGAGACCGGCACACCGTAAGTATCGATATTTTAGAAGAAATTGGATTTGAACGCGATTCTTATATCCCGTTTAAAACCACGTCTACCTTGCCTACAGGATACCTTAAGCGATTAGAGCTTGCAAGATGTCTGTCTTTAAAACCGGAAATCATAATTTGTGACGAGGTATTTTCAGGACTTTCCATGAGTGAGATTTCAAGTATGGTTCCGCTGATTGAGCGGTTGCAGATGGAAGGTATTACCATTGTGATGATCGAGCACCGTTTAAGAGAGCTGTTTCGAGTGGCCAATCGGGTGATGGTGCTGAATTTTGGTGAAAAGCTTGTGGAAGGCAGCCCGGACGAAGTCATGGCAGATCCCCAGGTAAAAGTGGCATATTTTGGATCTGAAGAGGTCGAGGAGGTCATGACGTATGCTTAAAGCAACACAAATGATGGTGTTTTATGAGAATATGCTGGCGCTGAACAATATCAGCGTTCAATGTGATGAAAACCAGATCGTAGGTATTTTTGGCGCCAATAGTGCCGGTAAGTCCACATTGATGTATGCATTGTCGGGGATTATGCTGGATATACGTAAAAAAGAAAAGATGGCCGGTGGAGAGCGGATTACGGTGAACGGGGAAATACGATTCAATAATAAGGACATTTCCAACCTTAAACCCAGCCTGAGAGCAAAATCAGGTATTGTGCTCTGCCCTGAACGGCGCAGGATTTTTGATGAAAGCACTGTGCTGGAAAATCTTAAGATCGGTGGATATCTTGCCACCAAAGCCCAGGCCAGAGAGACCCTGGCGTATATATTGGATGTGTTTCCCTCCCTTGACAGGCTAAAGGACAGGGTCGGTGGTTTTTTAAGTGGTGGAGAGCAGCAGATGCTGGCCATTGGCAGGGCATTGATGGCCCAGCCCAAGATGCTGCTTTTGGATGAGCCGCTTATGGGACTAAGCCCTTTGATGCAGGCCACACTGATTAAAGCAACAAAGGCGATCCAGGTGGAAAAAAAGATTTCCATCATTATATCCGAACAATATGCAAGGCCGGTATTCCCCATTGTTGATTATGCATATATCCTTGAAAACGGCTCCGCTGTCATGGAAGGAACCCGGGAAGAATTAATGAATAACCCTGATGTAAAAGCCGCATATTTTGGTGTTTGATGATAATAAGGAGATAATCCTGTATGACAAATAAAGATACCCTTATAGAAAACGAGCTTTCATTTACACGATTTGATCAGA
>JAAEKY010000086.1 GCA_024227235.1 Desulfobacteraceae bacterium
CTATACATTGAGAGTGGTACAATAAGAGGTGTGAATACGTGAGAGAGAAGTATTGCACCTGTTAAGTATATTACAACTATCCATCGGGTTTGCAAAGCTATTTTTGTAAAAGAGTTTATTTATACAAAAATTATAAATCATAAGACCAATCCGGTGCTTATATACTGTATATTTTGAAATAGGCCTGTTACTGCAGCAAGAATATTGTCAGATAAAGGATTTAAAAAACTGTATAATTTTTAAAAAGGCATTATTAGCTGGATTAAAAAAAGGGTACTCAATCGAAAAATAACCCTGATTTTTTTCTTCTTTTCCGATAAATCTTATTATTTCTTAAGTATCGAGTTTCTTTAATTATTTACTTATCCTGCTATTTATTGTATGAGTTGAAGGTTATATTGGGATTATAATTGTTCGGATCAAGAAAAAAGAGGTGAATACTATGAAAAAAAGAATGCAAACGATTGACGGAAATACTGCAGCAACTCATGTGGCATATGCCATGAGTGAAGTTGCTGCGATATATCCGATAACACCATCAAGTCCCTTGGGCGAAATAGCTGATACATGGGCATCAAAAGGCAGAAAAAATATATTCGGTCAAGTATTGAATATCAAACAGATGCAGTCAGAAGCAGGTGCCGCAGGAGCGGTTCATGGTTCTCTTGCTGCAGGAGCGCTGACAGCTACATTTACAGCGTCCCAAGGTCTCCTTCTTAAACTTCCAAATATGTTTAAAATTGCCGGAGAACTTCTTCCTTGCGTTTTTCATGTGACGGCCCGCTCTATTTCGGCTCACGCTCTTTCCATTTTTGGAGATCATCAGGATGTTATGGCAGCTCGTCAGACAGGTTTTGCCATGTTAGCCTCTAATTCTGTTCAGGAAGCACAAGACCTTGCCTTGGTTGCCCATCTTGCAACCATGGAAGGACGCGTACCTTTTCTGCATTTTTATGATGGATTTAGAACCTCACATGAGATTCAGAAAATAGAAATGATAGAGTATGAAGAGATGGCCTCTTTGTTCAATTACGAGGCATATAAAGAATTTAAGAGTCGTGCTGTAAACCCGGAACATCCAGATACCAGGGGAACTGCTCAGAATCCAGATATCTATTTTCAGGGCAGAGAAGCGGCCAACTCTTACTACTTAAAAATTCCAGGCATTGTTAAAGAATGTATGAAAAAAGTGACCGACCTTACTGGCCGTGAATACAATCTGTTTGATTATGTGGGTGACCCCGAAGCTGATAGAGTGATTGTGGCTATGGGTTCTGGTTGTGAAGCCATTGAAGAATCCATTAAAAAACTTAATAGCCAGGGCGAAAGACTTGGTCTTGTAAAAGCTCGACTTTACAGACCTTTTGATTCAGAGAGCTTTTTAGGAGCCATTCCATCAACCGTTGAAACTCTTACGGTTCTTGATAGAACCAAAGAGCCAGGTGCGCTTGGTGATCCGCTTTATACAGATGTGTGTACCGCATTCATGGAACATGGTGAAAGTCCAAAAATTGTTGGCGGCAGATTTGGCCTGTCCTCAAAAGAATTTAACCCAAATATGATTAAGGCTGTTTATGATAATATGAAAGCTATTCAGCCGAAAAATCATTTTACAGTGGGTATTGTTGACGACGTAACCCATACATCTCTTGATGTAAAAAAAGGCTTTAACGCGGCTCCTGAAGGAACGATTGCTTCTAAATTCTGGGGGCTTGGTGCTGATGGTACTGTCGGTGCAAACCAGAGTGCTATTGCCATTATTGGCGATAATACCGATAAATATGCCCAAGGGTATTTTGCCTATGATTCAAAAAAATCCGGCGGACTTACTGTCTCTCATTTAAGATTCGGAGATGTACCCATTCAGTCCACCTACCAGATTGATTCTTCTGATTTTGTTGCCTGTCATAAATCCAATTATGTAGAAATTTATGATGTTTTAAAAGGCATTAAAGAGGGGGGAACTTTCCTTCTTAATTCACCATGGTCAGTTGAAGACATGGAAGACTTTATACCCGGTGATGTCAGAAAAACTATTTTTGATAAAAAACTAAAATTCTATAACATCGATGCCGTTAAAATAGCCGGAGAAGTGGGTTTGGGTGGTCGTATAAATATGATCATGCAGACATGCTTTTTTAGCCTTGCGAATGTGCTTCCTGTTGATAAAGCGATCAGTCTTCTTAAAGACGATATTCAAGCCAAATTTGGTAAAAAGGGTGAGAAAATTGTTTCAATGAATATTGAAGCGGTTGATAAAACCCTTGATAAATTGATTGAAATCTCTGTTCCAGAGTCATGGAAAGAGGGTGCTGCTCAAGAAAAGACAGATGAGAAAACCACCCCGTTTGTAGACGATGTCATGAAGAAAATTAATGCGCAGGGAGGGGATGATTTACCCGTCAGTGCATTTGCTGTGGATGGTGTTTTTGAACAGGGAACCGCTCAATATGAAAAAAGAGGGGTTGCCATCGATGTTCCAGAATGGATTCCTGAAAACTGTATTCAATGTAACCAATGCGCTTTTGTTTGCCCACATGCCGCGATCATTCCTATTGTTACAACAGATGAGGATCTTGCAGGGGCTCCTGAAACCTTTGAGATGATTGAAGGCAAAGGTAAAGGAATGGATGCTTTTCAATTCAGAATCCAGGTAAATCCATTGGATTGCCAGGGGTGTGGAAATTGTGCTGATATTTGTCCTGCTAAAACGGTTGCCCTTGAGATGAAATCTTTGGCCAGCCAGATTGAAGGCCAGTTAGATAATCATAAATTTTCCACAACCATCCCATTTAAGACAGATATCCTTAAAAGGGAAACGGTTAAAGGAAGTCAACTTTTTCAACCCCTTCTTGAGTTCTCCGGTGCATGTGCAGGCTGTGGAGAAACCCCTTATGTTAAATTATTGACCCAGCTTTTTGGTGAGAGAATGACCATTGCCAACGCGACGGGTTGTTCATCTATTTGGGGCGGGTCAGCTCCGGCAACACCCTATTGCACCAATGCAGAAGGAGAAGGTCCGGCATGGGCGAGCTCTTTATTTGAAGATGCAGCAGAGTTCGGGTATGGAATGATGCTGGCGACTCAAACCCGCAAAAAAACTCTGGCTGCCAAAGTTGAACAAGCGCTTGATGGAGAAGTCTCATCAGAGATAAAAGATGCATTGGGAGGCTGGCTTGCAGGAAAAGATAATGCAGAAGAATCCAAAAAATATGGGGCTGCATTAAAAACACTCTTAAAAGATCAAACAGATGGTCTCTTAAAAGACATCTACGATGAAAAAGACATGTTTGTAAAAAAATCCCACTGGATTTTTGGTGGAGACGGTTGGGCATATGATATTGGCTTCGGCGGTCTGGATCATGTTCTAGCATCAGGCGAAGACGTTAATATTCTTGTTATGGATACAGAAGTGTATTCCAATACGGGTGGCCAGTCTTCAAAGGCAACACCCACTGGTGCAATTGCAAAATATGCAGCCTCAGGTAAAAAGATCGGCAAAAAAGATCTTGGCCGAATGATCATGAGTTATGGATATGTTTATGTGGCTTCCATCTCTATGGGTGCAAATAAAAAACAGACCTTAAAAGCCATCCTTGAAGCAGAAAAATATCCTGGACCCTCTTTGATCATCTGTTATGCTCCTTGTATTAATCAAGGTATCAGAAAAGGTATGGGTAAATCCCAACTTGAAGGGAAACTTGCTGTTGAATCAGGTTACTGGCCTCTGTATAGATATAATCCAGAAACGATTAAGGAAGGCAAGAACCCATTCAATCTTGATTCAAAAGCACCAGATGGAACCTTACAGGAATTCCTTGGTGGAGAAACAAGATTTGCAGCACTTGAAAAAAGCTTTCCTGATGAATCCAAACGACTGAGAGCTAAAATTCAAGATGAAGTAACAGATAAATACACCATGCTTAAAATGATGTCGGATGCTGGCAAAGAAGAAAAATAGAAATTAAACAGATTATCTTTCATTAATAAAGGGGTCGGGAATCACATTTCCGGCCCTTTTTTTATTATAGCTATTAAATATTTCTTTTTGACGAGCAGTAGTAGAAAGCTGCATACACTGGAAATAAATCTTGAAGCCTGGTTATAAAAGATACTCTGCTATTTTATACCAATAATATACCGGGTGCCTTTACCCTGGCCCTGTGTAAGCAGATATTTGTCTTTAACAAGTTCCCCAAGTTTCTTCTTTATTGTGTTTCTATTTGCTTTTGTAATGGATTCAATCTCAGATATGGACAGCTCTCCATGATCTTTCACTAAGTCAATAATCTGCCGCGACAGCTTGGACAGCTTTATAAATATTTTCTCTCTTTCGATCTTCAAAGACAGCATTTCTTTTTGCGCGTAAAGGGCATTTAAAAAAAATGATATCCAGAATTCATACTCTGGATCTTCAGATTTAAATGTGGCCTGGGATCTTCTCAATGCCAGATAATAATTATCCTTGTTCTTTTCAATAACGCTTTCTAATGAGCTGTAAGGAACATACCGATATCCTTCTTTTAACAGCAGTAGGGTTGTCAATATCCTTGATAGTCTACCATTGCCGTCCTGGAACGGATGTATTGCCAAAAAGTGAACAGTAAATATGGATATCGTTAACAGGGGATGCAATTCTTTTTCATTTAACTGCTGGGTGGTCCATGTCAATAAGTTTTCCATATCCTTTGGGGTATCAAAGGGCGGGGATGTCTCAAAGATAATGCCATGGCTTTTCCCATCATGATCAAAGGCTTCTACATGATTGGGCATCTTTTTGTATTCCCCCCGGTGCCGGGTATCCTTTGAACTGTAGTGAAGCAGCATCTTATGCAACTGTTTGATATAATTTTCTGTAAACAAGATATTTTCATAGTCTTCAAACACGACGTTCATCACATTTGCATAGCCGGCAACCTCTTGCTCATCCCTGGAAGCAAAAGATTTTTTATCCAGTCCGGATAACAATAATTCTATTTCCTGATCGGTAAGTTTTACTCCCTCTATCCGGGTGGATGATCCAATGGATTCTATTGTGGCGACATGCTTTAAGGCATCAAGGCGTTCCGGTGCCAGGTTGCCGATGGCCTTCCATTCGCCCTTGAACTCATCTATCTTTGCGATGAGATTCAATACTTCTGTAGTGATATTAATAGAAGGATTTAACATTGATTTTCCTTGTGTATAACCATAAACATACCCATATTTACCCATAAATTTAATCTTGTCAATCTAAGATTAGGAAGATTGGGGGGACAGGAGATAGATGTCCCCCCAATTCCGCCCGAATTCCCGAATTACCGGTGATCAGGTTTTTGTATCAATTAGTGTTTCCAATATTACTAAGATTACTGTTGTAGCTATTGAAAAAATGAAGACGTAAAACAGCAAGCCAATCTTTCCGTTTTTATGTTTTGTGATTTTGGTATAGGCTCTTATTATATTAGGGAAAAAACGGTAATCGTCCTTCCAGCCTCCGTTTTTATACATGGTATACCAAATCATTAAAAACAAACTAATTAGTGCAAAAGAACCAGTGATACTTATGATTTGAGAGATCAAGCCAAGCATATTTTCATTTAAAGTGAACATTTCTTTTCAGTAGTTTCCTGTTTTATCAGTAAATAGTAACAACCTGTGGCCTTGATGGATATGTTTTTTGAAGTGATAGCGCCTCCGCCTAACGATCCACTTGGCCCCTCTAAATTTGTTCCCGCAGCAAAACACCCCTCAATACTAACAAATCCTGCACCTGCTCCTAATTCAACACCTAAAAGCTTTTTGGATGGATTTTTACATGATTTTCCATCCGACCCAAAAACAACCCCAGTTGAGTAACCGCCACCAATAGCAGCTCCAATACATTTTTTCGAATAAGTTATCTTTCGAACCTTACATCCGTCACAACAAGAGATTGTAGTAATTCCGGGGACACGTTATAGTTTTTTCTCGTGAAATTCCGGGTAAGCCTCGTCTGAAAAATCGTATCATGTCCCCGGAATTCGCGTGATCCAGTTGATTAGCAGAATAATGATATTGAACTGTGTTGCCGTCTGGATAGGTTAAGGATACCAGATTGCCATTTAAATCATATGAATAACTTGTGACATAGCGGATACCGTCAATCACCTTGATCTCTTTGGCTATTCTTTTGGATGGCGTATACAGATAAGTTGTGGTACCAGAGGCATCCTGCATGCGGGTGAGCATGCCTTTGCCATGGGTCCCTTCATCATATGTATAATATATATTTTGAGAGGTGTTAGGATAGAGAACTGCCACAAGCCGGTTCAATGCATCATATTCAAATGTTGTGGTAAGCCCTCTGGCATCGGTTTTTTCTATCAGGTTACTGGCAGCATCATATGTGTAAAGTGTTTTACCGGTATCAGGCGATGATCTGGATAATAATCTGCCAAAATCATCATATTTAAAAGCTCTGAAAAACCGTATCATGTCCCCGGATTTTTCTTATCATGTCCCCGGATTTTTCTCATTTTCACTTTCTCATGTATCATTTTTATATATGATTTCGGAACGTTGTGCCCCATTCGTTTTGCCTTTTTAAAATATTTTAAGGCTGCCTCAAAATGGCCTAAATGATATTCACAAATTCCCAATTTAAAATATATTGCACTAGACTCACTTTCTTTCTGTTGTTTTAGAATTGACAAGTACCCTTCCTGGGCTTTTCTGTAGTTCTTGTTTTCAAAAAATAAGTCCGTCAGCATATTTTTTAATACTAAATCAGAAGAGTTAATATCTAAATACTTACAATAAAAGTTGATTTTTTCATTTGCAGTCATATCTATAGTGATTTTATCTGCTATTTTAGCAGGGAAAAAATAAGGTATGTTCTTTTTATTAATAGCGGATAATTTCTCATAAATAATGATGCCCGTTTCAATCTCATCCATTTTAAAATATAGATACATCAGACTCATATTTAAATCGAAATCATTTGGTGCATATTTCAACCCTTTTAAATACGTTTCCTTTGCGTATTCATACTC
>JAAEKY010000087.1 GCA_024227235.1 Desulfobacteraceae bacterium
CCAGTAAAGCCGCAGGTCAGGTTGCGAGCATAGCGAGTTACCTGACAGAACCTTGTCCGTTGCCAACCACGAGGTCTCTTTGCTTTTTCACAGAGTTTTGTCAAGGCGTAACCTGCATGCCATTTTTTTTGGATTGCGTCGTATAGACCCCAACGCCGAGTTTGGGCCAAAAGACTTTTTTGAGATGGGTTCTAAATACAAACGTCCATCCCCGCTTTGACATGTTTTTGATGCAACCTTGGGGTAGAGTTACCTGACAAGGTGGCTCCTGATACCTCGCAGTTTTCGGAAAAAAGGCCCGCTATGCAACATATTCGTCTAAATCCTTGATTTGATATAACGATTGACATTCCCTGCCTGATTTTTTAATAATGCGAGAAATCCCTTAGATTACATTAAAATTTATGGCCAGCCGCCTTCAGGTTTGTGAGTGTCCAAATACCGGTATTGCATCATTTATTGTCATAAGGAATACAATAGCGGACAAAGGCGATGAAGGCGGAAAAATGATGTCGAACGTAAAAGTCGCTGGCAGCCGGTGACGATATACCTGATTTGCATTGAAATATAAGGATAGGTGGAAAAATTTTCCACCTACATAATCCGATATGATGGAAAACTTTTCCATCTATCAACAATGTTAGGGCTACAGGGAAATAGAACCATGCCAACCCTTAAAGAGAAAATCGAAAATAATTTGGTTGTTTTCTTCTTTACAGCCCTGTTGGTAGGGTTTGGAGCTGGAATCGGGGTGTATCAAGGTATTTTGAAAATATCAGG
>JAAEKY010000088.1 GCA_024227235.1 Desulfobacteraceae bacterium
CACCAAGAGCTTCATCCAGAAAGGCGTTTATATCTTTTTCCAGTCCTGCCTATTTTTTAGTTCTGCCGGTAACACATGATACCGATACTCTCGAGTTATTTTTGTCTGAATATAGTTTTTTTTGTGTTTTTAAGAATCTTGCTGTATCTTTAAGCTTATAAGATTTGCTTAATATTTAAATTCCCTATGAATTTACTTTAACAATACCAGCAGACTTTTTAATCCTTAATAGGCTTTTATGACTTTTGCTATCATGAAAAAAAAATGTCTTTTCCTTTTCTTACTTATCGTTTTGCTATCATTAAATCCAAACCATCTTTTCGCAAAAAACAAAATCAAATTTGAAAAAGTTGACATCGGTTCCAACAGTTCAATTGGTGCCGGTTTTATTCAGGATCGAGATGGTTTTTTCTGGATTGGTTCCCAGCCCGGCCTTAACAAATGGAATGGCTCGGATAATATAATTTATATGAGTTCTGCTTCAGGCTTGACAGATAATACCGTTACAGCAATTATCGAAGATAAAATAGGACGTATTTGGGTCGGAACAATGGATGGACTCAATGCATATGATAAAGCAACAAATCAATTCACACAATTCAAGTATGCCCCCAACAACTTAAACAGCTTAAGCCATGAATCTATTGGAATGATCAATCATTTTCAATCGATGACAGAAGATCAAAATGGATATCTCTGGATCGCAACCCAAAATGGGCTCAACAGATTTAATCCTGAAAACAAACAATTCATCCATTTTATGCATGACCCTGAAAATTCTAACAGCATATCCAGCAATATTATCAATGCCATTTTTGAGGATTCCAGCGGCACATTATGGATCGGGACCAAAGATGGTCTCAATAAATTAAACAAAAATAGTGGCTCTTTTATCCGGTACAAATACAATGCTGAGAATCTGAACAGTCTGAGTCACAATGAGGTCTATTCTATAGGTGAGGATGATAAAGGAAACCTGTGGATCGGAACCGAGATGGGTTTAAATAAACTCAATCGTAATTCTGATTCTTTCATTCGATTTTACAGCGATACAGGGCCACATCGAATTATTGAAGATAATAAGGTAACTTCCATCAACAAGGATAAAAAGGGACGTCTGTGGTTATGTCATTATACAAAAGGAAGTGTCACTCTCCTATATCCAAAGACGAATACATCTCAATATTTTATCCATGATTCTGATGCCCCGGACAATTTACCAACAAATGATGTCAAATATGTTTATGAAGACCGGCAGGGCACAATTTGGTTTGTCTCTACCACGGGTGGAAACATTTATAAATACGATCCCAATGGCCAGAAATTTGTTACTTATAAACATGATTCTAAAAATACTAAGAGTATCAATGGTAACTCAGTACTACCGATTTATGAAGATAAAAATGGGATTGTATGGATAGGAACTGATAAAAATAAATTAAATAAATTTGATAAAAAAACTGGTAAATTTACATATATTCCCATTGAAGGCTATTATCCTTATGCTTTTTTTGAAGACAACCAAGGTGTTTTTTGGATTGGAGAGACTACAGGAAGGTTGAGCATATTTGATAGAACAACACAAACTTATATAAAATCATATGAGGGTTTTTCATCTTCTTTCATTACTCATATTGCTCAAGATTCAATGGATTCCTCGATCCTTTGGTTAACAACGCATAAGGATGGTTTAGTAAAATTTAATGTAAAAACAGAAAAAACTACTCATTACAGACATCAGGACAAAAACAAACATAGCTTAAGCAATAATTCAGTATGGGGATTCTGGCAGGAGGGTGATACGCTGTGGCTGGGAACCTGGGGTGGAGGTCTTAACAAATTCAGCAAAAAAGATGAAACATTTATCGTATACAAACATGATCCAAAAGATCCAGGCAGTGTCAGCAGCAACGTATGTGGCAATATACTTGTTACATCTAAAGGCCGATGGTTTGTCAGTACGCTTGGTGGTGGCTTGAGTGAAGTTATTAGATAAGACGAAACATTTGAGTATTTTAACACAACCAATGGGTTATTCCCTTCAGACAATCTTGAAGGACTTTTAGAAGATGAAAACGGTAACCTTTGGATTGCCTCCTCAACAGAAGAAGTCATTAAATTTAATACTAAAACAA
>JAAEKY010000089.1 GCA_024227235.1 Desulfobacteraceae bacterium
ACCATATCTGTTTGCATCTTTATCTTCTCTTTACTATTTTCACAGGAAACAACTTTTCTGCGTGAAAAGCCTTTGGGCTTTAATAAAAATCAGATTGTTTTTTTTAAATTGGAGGATGCGACACACAAAGATAAATATTCAAAGTTTAAAAATGCCCTTACTAACCTTCCCGGTGTTGCAATGGTAACCCGATCCGGTCTGGCTGCATGGGAATTCGGGATGACAAGCATCTCAACGATTAAATGCCCGGAAACGGGTATGACGGTTCAGACAAGAGTGATGCTTGTGGATTCAGATTACTTGAAGGTATACGAGATTCCCGTAATCGAGGGAGAAAATTTCTCTGATACCCCTGAAAATATAAATCATTTATGCATGATTAATGAAGCTGCAAGAAATATCCTGAACATAAATAACATTGATAGAAAAAAATTCCTTCAAGAAGGAAAACATACTAGACAGATTATCGGAATAGTTAAAGATTTTCATTTCCAATATCCGTTTAAAAAAATCGATCCTCTTCTCATGGTGGCATCAGACAATTACTATGGTATGAAACGGCCTTATATCTCTATCAGGCTTTTTTCTGGTGA
>JAAEKY010000090.1 GCA_024227235.1 Desulfobacteraceae bacterium
ATGGTGAAAACAATTTTAATTTTATGCATTATTTCTTCCTGCCTTTTTATAATCAGTTAAAATTTTTCCAACTATTCACCGCAATTTCTGGATCAATAATATTTAAAAAATCTTTACTACCAGTCATTTGCTCAAATTTTTCTGCTCCGATGCGAAGAGATAATGCTTTTTGAAAATCTATCATTAGATCATTCATTTTTGTAGAAAGAGCCTCAGCTTTTAAATTTTGAGGCATTTGTATTTTATTATGCTTCTCATCGATAGAGGCTTCTAATTTTAGCATAGCATCTTTTTCTTCTAATAAATCTTTATGATTATCCTCAAATTTTGAATTATCTATTCCAATATTCTTGTTCGAAGTATTCTTTTTTGTTTCTGCCAGTATTCTCTTGTTAATAGATAGTGATTTCATAGCTTTTATAGTATTTTTCTGTACCTCTCTTTTTTTTCTTTCTATCCTGAAACCTTCTTTTTTTCCACAATATTTAGCAGCTGGATCAAAGACATTTTTCCGCCATGATTTGTTAGTTCCCATCTCGCTATAACCGAAGGTGCTCATTGCATAGCCTTTTATGATCTGAAAATTTTCTAAGTTATCTGAAAGAGATGCTCCACCGGCCTTAAGAAAACAGTTTGTTGCCTGATGACAAACTCCATTAACACCATATATACCAATTCTAGCCGTATCTGGGAGAGTTATTAGTCTTGGAATTACAAATGGGAAACGATATCGGTTTGCCATACAATAATTACCCACTCTTGTTCTACTGGTACAAACTTTTTTAGCCCCCTTACTTTCTATATTTAACTTTGCGGGATCAAAACAATAAAAATGTGAGTCTTTTTCAGGACAATAGACAAAAGTATGATGAATATTTTTATCTATTGGTTTATACGCCGGTACAATCCAAGCTTCCAATGTGGTAGGAACACGCTTTTTTTGTGATCTACCCCCTCCTAGTTGTCCTCGTCGAACCATCTCTTTTTCTCCTTTGTTATTGTGCAGTTTTTATAGGCCCTTATCATACATGGCCCATTTGTATTGAAACGCTTTAATTGCCGAGAAGGAGACGCCAAGTTTCTTGCTTTTTTCCATTTCCTTGTACATTCTATCTATTATTTCAATAATTAAAAAAGGAATAAAGATTATTTGAATCGGTATATATAGGAAGATTTGAAAAAGTTTAATTAAGAAACGTAATATTCCGGGAAGCTGTTCTTTTGTATTTTGATCTGTCATAAGATCCTTTTACATATGGACTATTCAAAACCTTCTTGTGCCATAGAGAGACAAGAAAACTGCCACTGAGCAAATTTAAAAGCTGCTTCGCCTAATGTTTAACTCACTGATTTCTCCACGTGCAGTAGCACATAATCTGACAATTAACCAGTCCGCCCACGTGTGTCCAGATGAACATATCTTATTGAATTTCTACCATATCATTGATAGTTGTAACTTATACTTTTACATAGAGAATATACCATGGTTTACAAACAATGCTTAGTTTACTCCTCAATTTTCAATTCACCAGTTGATCCATCCATTGTCACCACTTGATCGTCTTTCAAAAGATTTAATAAATTAGGAATGCCAACAATGGTGGGGATGCCCATTTCTCTGGCAACAATGGCGGAATGGGATAAAATGCTGCCCCTTTCGATTAAGATGCCTGAAACTGATGGATACAAGGGAACCCAACCAGGGTCAGTCCGACCGGCTACAAGGATTTCACCATCCAGCGTCAGATCATCTGTTGGGGATTTTACAATTTTTACAGGTTTGGTTACTTTACCGGGGGAACATCCGATACCTTTTAACCCGTTTGTGTTTTCGAATGAGGTATCTGATTTCGTGTTTTGAAACCTGTTCTTATGGTGCACCATTCCGAAGGTTTCAAAATGGTCATCCGGAGAATCTGTGTCTGAACAGTTGTATGATTCAAATTCTTTTTTTCTTACATCTATTAGTGTTTTAAGATCGGTGGTAATAGCAGTTCCTTTAATAAAATCCCAGATTTCATCAACTGCCAGGTAATAGATATCATTTTGGATTTCAATAATGCCTTCATGTTCAAAATGAAGACCAATGGCATTAAACATTTCCCGAACAAGACCATAGATTTTTGTTCGGGCAAATCGCATATTTTCCCGGTTCTTAACCCCGTTTCTAGCACCATTTAAAATCCATGAAAACAATCTTTTCTTAATAGCAGCCAAACTTTTATCTGAAAAGTATTGATTTGCCCGCGCTTCTGCTTGCTTTCTGATGGTTTGCTCTTTTTGTTCAATCAGTTCAGGGTTTAAAGCATCATCATTGTTCATTTTCAGATAATTTTGAATAATCTGAAATAAAAATTGTGGGGTTTCTCTTAGAGACGGTTCTTCAAGTTTGAGTTCATTGATACACCGGAATCCGTATTCTTTTAGATAATGGTCTATTTTTTTTGAAATTTCCTGATATTGAGGTTCTGACTGTACAAGTTTTACCAATGCATCAGGGGAGGCAGATTCAAATGTTTTTACAAACTGTTTGTCTTGTTTTACAAGGCGTGTGATTTCCATTAGTAGCTTTGTCGGCTGAGTGCTTTCAATATTACCTTCGCCACAAATGAGGTCATTTTGTAGCGATCCACTGTCATCACCACACCATCTTTTACAAATATGTTTGAGCAGGCCATAGTAGATCATGACATAAAAATCGTTGATAATCGGTGTTTTCCAATTCCATAGCAAAGCAGACTCCATTTCCCGGTATATCTGCATCAAATCTCTGGGTGGCATCTGATTAAAATCTAGATTTTCCCAACCACGGTAATGGGATTGAAAATTATCATCAAAGGCTTTTACCAGTTTGGTCATTCGACTGAAATTATATATAGATCGGCCAATTAGAAAGATAAGTTTGGGAAGCTCAATAAAATGTCTTTGAAAAAAACCAGTATCCGGATTATTATCTTCAATGGTGATTTTTTCCTGGATTCCCATCATGGACTCCATAAAGGTTTTATTGTAATTAAATCCTGGAAAGAGTTGTACCAGTTTATACCAATTGATTATATTGTAATAAACACGTCCATTAATAAGCCCAAGCATATTTTCAAAAATATATCGGCTTTCATGAACTTTTTTCGAAGGAATTCCCATAACTTTTGCGAAGCAGTGATACACAATTGTGTATGCATGTCTTATGAAGCTGAAAGTCAGCGGACTTGTCGGACCGGAATAGCTTTCAATTATATTGGAGTTGTCCCAGACAATTCGGTTACCAGCTGCCGGCCCATACTCTTGCAATGTTGTAATGGGGCGAGATTGTAAAATAAAAATGGAGCCGTTTTTATCGATTGAGAATTCAATATCTTGTGGTTTGCCAAAGCTATTCTCCAGGGAAGTGGACAGATTAGCCAACTTTGAAATCTGTGATTCAGTCAGGCATGAGTTATCCTGCAAAGATGAAGGAACCGCAATGGTTTTTAAACCGATGCCTGTTTTGTCATCAAATACCAGTTGTTCTGGTTTTGATGCAATTAGTTGAGTGTGATCGTCATTTTCTTTTGAAACAGTGAATAGATCTGCGTCAAACCCGGCACTGACAATACCTTCTCCAGCACCATAAAGGCAGCTGATTAAAATTTCATTTACATTGTTAGAATTGGGGTTTGCAGTAAATATAATGCCACTTTTTTCTGCGGTTACCATTTTTTGTATGATTACTGCAATTTTAATATTCTGTAAGGTGATTTGATGCTGTAATCTGAATGATAGTGCTCGGATATTAAATAAAGAGGCCCATACCGCTTTTATCTTTGTTACAAGATCGTTTTCACCATTGATAAATAAAAAACTGTCATGTAATCCGGCAAATGAGGCTCCGGAGCGATCTTCATCAATGGCAGATGAGCGAACGCTAAAATGGGATTCAGCTATGATTTGATGATGTTTTTCTTGGATTAATCCTGTAATATCGGAAGGAATCTTGATAGTTTTAATCTTTTCTTGGATAGCTCGGGAACATTTCTCAATGGATTCCATAGAAGAATTTGAAGACAGAGCGACCAGATTTTTAGAAATTAGTTCAAAGATATTGTTTTCTTTGAAAACATCTGTCATGCATTGGGTGGTAATGGTATACCCGGGAGGAACATTGATACCCAATGCTGACATCCGTGCAAGGTTGCTTCCCTTGCCCCCAATTTTTTGGGGAGATAGATTCTGTTTAGAATAAAAATCGACGATGTAATGGTAAGGATTCATTAATTAATCTCCGTGTGTAATTTTAAGCTAAAAAAAAGAAAATGGATATTCTCTGATAATTTCTATGGCCAGAATTAGATCAAATGCAATAATATACAAGCCTGCATAGGTTTCCATCCGCTTGGCGGTTTTAGCACAGGTATTAAAGCGAAATTGCAAAAGGCCGATCAGGGTCATTAAAAAAAGCAATATCAGCACGATATAAAACCAAACACTTAAACCGATATGATACCCTACAAAAAAGACCATGCCGGTATCAATGATACGTACTAGTATGACAAGATAGGCCGCTCCATAACTACCAAAAATTTTCGAATAACTGTCCACACCGTCAATCTCGTCTTCAGGTGCTCGAATTTTACGAGAAATTTCCCAGTTAGTGGTTACAAAAAAACCAACAAAGGCATACACCCAAAACCAGCCTGGTGCTTCCCATGGGTATTTGTTAGTTGTAAAACTGTAAACCATCAGAGCAAAAAGAGGCATGATCAACATATGGGAAAATGCATAAAATAAAAAATGGTCTTTGAGCCATTTTGGAATAAAGAATTCTTTCAGCATGAGTATTGAAAAACCGATTGCAAGCAAACTGGCAATGAAAGCTGGCGCACCTCTTACGAAACTGAGTACAAGTTCGATAATAATTGCGGCAGCACCAAAACATTTTAAATGAGTTAATGTAATCCATCCTTTTGAAAGTAAACGGTCGGGATAATACTGGCAATCATCCTCATAATCTTTATGTTCATCAAAAACACGTAAATGAAAAAACATGCAGAAAAGCGTGATCGCCCCCATGATGGAATAAGGTGAATAATGGATGGCATCCCCATTTTTTGTTAAAACCTGTGCCAGAAACTGGTTGGAAGAGTAATAGCTGATGATTAGAATGCCATGGTTTAACAAAGGGAAACGCTCTTTCAGGTATGCGTAAAATCGTTTTGGAAAAGGACTTTTTTCAGTCAACTGGGAGTTGTTGGTCATGTTATCTTCTTTGTCAGGATTAAACGTTTTAATTTACCATAATCTGTTTTGGCATTATGGCGGGGATCAACCGGCAGTTTAGTAGTGGTTATGATGATACTGTCTATTGGATATCCAAGGTCTGTCATCTGTTTTTTGATTAGATCCGGCTCCAAATGGTTTTTGCCTGGATTGATAACAATAGTAATTGTTTCACCTAATTGCAGATCTGACATGCCTATTGCTGCCACTTTTTCAATCACAGGAAAATTCTCGGATACAGTTTGTTCAATGAGTTGTGCATGATAATTTTTCTGGTCGCGGATAATTGTTGAATGAATCCTACCGGTAAGCCAGAACATCCCAGATTGATCAAAATATCCTGTGTCTCCCATACGGTGCCAAGTTACATCATCAGCATCAATAATTTTATTGGATATAACCGCATCATGATTATTGTAGTAATCCCGGCAGACGTGATCTCCTGTAACGATCAATTCACCGATATCCATTTCATTAGCTACCTCATAATTTTTCCAGTTTTGTTGAAAAATAATGGGTTTTTTATTTATTTTAATTACTTTGGCTTTTATGGATGAGGCTGGTGTTCCTGTGCAATAGCCTTTTATAGAGTCCTTTTTTTGTTTAGATAAGGCCATCCTTTTTTCAAGGGTGATATGGCTGACCGGCTCGGCTTCAGTTGAACCGTATACAATCGTCACTTTTGTATCACCAAAGCATTGTCGCCATTTGATTAGTTGATCATCCTGAACCGGTGCGCCACCGGTTAAAATTCGTCTGAGCCGTGGTAATTTAAGATTCTGAGCTGAAAGATATGCAGATAATTTATCAAAAAAAAGAGGGGAAGCTGTGGCAGTGGTGACATTGTTTTCAACCATTTGCTTGTAAATGATATCCGGTTGGACTTCAGCAAGGTTTTTGAAATTCATGTCCGGAATAACAGATGTTCTCATACCGGCAATATTATTTAGTGCAAAGACCGGAAACATGGGCATATCAATATCGTCCGGTTCGTAGGGGAATTCTGTTTTTAAAGCTTTGTATTGTGCTAAAAGAAATCCATGGGTACGATTGGCACCTTTGGGGACACCACTGGAACCGCTGGTGAATGTGATCAGGGCTGGATCATCTGGTGCGGCCTTAAAAATAGAACCATTGCCCAGATGCTTAAGAAATGAAGTAAATGACCATCTGGCCGGAAAACCAAACAAGCAAGAGCCGGTTGAAACTGTTAATGGCAAACAGATCAACTCCTTTCTGAACAGCCGCAAAAAGTGACTTTTGGAAATACCGATAAATCCTTTTGGGCTTGCAAAAGAACAGAACGAAGCAATCTGTTTGATGCCGATCCAGGGGTCGATAAAAACAGCAACTCCCCCAGCCTTAATTATCCCCAGCATGGCTATATACAGCTCGATTGACATTGGGATCATTAGAACGATCCTATCACCGGGACGGACTGATCGTTCTATTAAAGCCGCAGAAAAGGAATCGATTTTATTCCATAATTGTTTAAAGGTGATCGAGCGGGATTCGCCTTGTTGTTGTAACACGATTGCCAGGCGGTCCGGATACTGTTCAGCCGCCTTATAAAGATGAGTAACAACATTGTAGTCTGGAGCTTCCATTATATCCTCTATTATTTATGGTGTGATGGCATACTGATATAAATGATAATTTCTGAACACACCGCCAGTTCCTTTATCCATTTTTTCAGATGCATTATCTTCATGCATCAGGCACATATTGATAGATGAGAATCCAAGATCCAACCCACTAGAATAACACTTGTATAGCAATGCCGGTCCAATTCCTTCTCCCCTGTATTGAGATACAGTCCCAAGTGTTTTAGCATTTAAGTGATCAGCTTTGTTTTTATGGAACAAAAATTTAATTTTGGCCCAAAGATTTGTTTTTCCATTCATTTTTGTGAGTGCCGTTGCATAATCTGGAAAGCAAAACATAAATCCGGCATAGTCTCTATGTTTGTCCTGGCAAAACCATATTAAATTCGGATCAATAATTGCTTTGGAAGCAGCATATAGTGAAGTGAACTGTTTTTTTGATATGGGACTGTAAAAATAATTGTCAGAGAATATCTCGCAGGAAAGCGAATATAATATCTCCAGCTCATTATTAAAATTTGTCAATTGAAAAGGACGAAATGTAAATCCTTTTTTTTGTGCAAGATCATATCTTTTTTTTAGACCGGGCAAAATTTTACCGACATCAGGCACCCGTTTGGAAACATATCTGGCTAAAACTGTAAAACCATATTCTTCCCAAAGCTGAGGGTAATACGTTGGATTTTGTGGTTCCATCATAAAGGGCGGTTCATCATAAGGACCAACATTCAGCCGGTATTTGTGCCAAGTGTCTCCATCCATTGGACCGATGATTTGTTTGATACCTTTTCTCTCAAGCCAGCGTGCTCCTTCATCAAACAATAGCTTTACAGCGTCGGGACGGTTTTTTGCTTCAAAAAAGCCGAATAGACCGACTTTATCATTGTTCAGCCCAGAATGGTTGGAAATTCTTACAATCATTCTGGCAATAGGAGCACCCCCTTCTAAAATCAGCAAAGGCAGTTGATTGTCTATCAAGTCAGGTCTTTGGATGTTTTGTTGCAGTGAACGGATCGACGGTTTGCAGTAGCACGGATCATCTTTATAAATATCGGTTGTTAAATTAAAAAAAAATGCCCACAGTTGTTCTTTCTGGTTGAGTCGGATTATAGATAAGGATGTTTTCATTTTTTTTGTGACTATTTAGTATTTAGGGTTCCAAGTTTGAATAAGGCCTTGATATTGAATCAGAAGGTAAAGCAGGGAGGACAAAAAGGAAACCGGAGTAATCGTCAGTGTTGCATGGTGAAGTCCTGTAAGATTTATTTTGTTACCAACTATAAAATCATAACCTGCCATCACGATCATGGATATCAAAGGAATCCAAACAAAGGCATGTAGGGGGACATTTTTTTGAAACATCATTGTAACAACAAGAATAGCAACACTTGCAAAAAGTCCTGTCAACGAGACATATACCAAGCGTTTTTTGGAGTTCATCTCAATCGCAAAACATGTATGAATCCAGAGACCACAACAGCAGGAAACAATTGTTGCAGACAAAAAAGCACCGTAAAAAAAGGAATATTGATTAGATGCGTTGGCAATCAGTAGAATGATGAGCGGGGTAATAATAACCCGGATCAGTCCGTTTGTGTCCAACTCGTATTGGTTGTTATATTTTATAATACGCCGTATGGCACAATATAGAAAAAATGAAGTAAAGATTGGAATTCCCCAGTCAATAGATCCTAAAGACCATGTCGAGTAAGCAAAAATAATAAAGACAATTGACTCCCGGATCGACATGAATTTCAATTTGTGGACAAAAAATTGAATGATAAGAAAAATTAAAAAAAGACTAATACATTGGTACGCAATTTCCTCAGTTGACTTTGTGGTTATTTTCAGCAGGCCATAGCAAGTGATCAAGGGGACAAATATATTATCCGTACCTTTAATGGAAACAGCTTCAATGCCTGTCAATAAAAATGAGATCAGCAGCGCACAAAGGATGCAGTTTGCTCGGGGTAAATCTGTCATTAAGAGCAAGGGAATTTGAATCGCCATAAATGTCAATATCCAGAAAAAAAAGGAACCTTCCAGACTTTTTACATCTTCCTTCCCCACTTTGTAATGGATTTTTCCATAAGAACTGCCGATGATTGCAGCTGCTGCATCTGAAACCGATAATATCAGAATAGAGGTGATGTATAACCATAGTTTGTCTTGGCAGATATAGAAAACTAGAAATACAGCGATGGGATAATATTCACTGCCCCTGCTTTTTCGGTTGACGCTGTTTAGAGATTTGAGGGTTCCGGTTTTTTCAGATAGGAAAAAGAAGGCAGTGAACAGACATGCAATGACAAAAACCCAAACAGGTGATTTTACAAAAAAAGGAAAAAACAGACAACCCAGACCGCAGCATATATGGATAGTTTTTCGTGTTATCTCAGGGTTTGGTTTATGCAGCCGGGTCCAAACTTCTGTCAATATAATAACAAGAGAAAAGGCCCCGATAATGATCGCCGACCCAAAAACATCATTTTCGACCAGCCTCATACAATCTCCTCAATGATAAAATTGCTGTAAAAAAATGCTTTGTCTTTAAGAAACAATTTTTTTGACAGATTTAATCTTTTTTCAATTTTGTTTTCAAGTTCAATCGGGCAACTCCGTGGCACCAGCATGTTCCAATAAACAAAACGCGCGCCGGGATTAGCTTTGTTAAGCAAAGTCTGGTAAATCATGGTACAGGTCTCTTTGTCCAAATATTCAAATATGTCAGACAAGTTGAATCCATCAAAACCCAAATGACCAAAGTGTTCAGCTGCATCCTGAACACTACCCTGATAAAGAGTGATTTTTTTAATATTCTGTTTTATTTTTTTGAAATTGTCAGGTTGCAGATATGACGGAAGCGTGTGAGTGTAATTTCCGGTCAGAATGTAATCCAGGTATGGATTATTGTGTGTTTCAAGTTCTGTAAGCGCATATTGGGTTCGATTGAAAATATTTTCTGATACAGGGACATCAACGTATCGAAAAAATTCAGGATCGCGGCCTGCAAGCCCCATTGTGAAACGACTGAAAAATAATTTAAAAAGCAATTTCCAGCGCATATTAGACCATTTCTCACGATAAAAACGCATGCGGTCTTTTTTTGATTTTGCTTGGAGTAAGGTTGCAATGGTTCTTTTTGAATGGATACCCCTTAAAACAAAGTTTCTAAAGTAAGAAAAATAACGTTCAAACTTACCGGCATGAATGATGCCGTTTTTGACAAGATCCATATTGTTTTGCCAGAATCCCAAATATGGTTCTTCTATTCTATCTTTCAAGCTATCAAATACACCAATCCGGTTATTTGATGGTGTAATACCTAAAAAAGAAAGACATTCAGCATGGTCAAGTTTTTCTATGGCAGCCTTTCGTAACGCCACACACGCCAACTGAGAAGAGTTTAAATCAACAGCGATGACTTTAGCGCCACCAGCCAGAAGAGCAAGGGAATTATCTCCGGCAGAAGCGATTGACAATATAGTTTGATTCAGTTGAGGATTCAGAGCCGTGAAAAGAATGTCGGTATCTTCCCAGCAATTGGCATATCGAATATAATCAAAGTCCGCTCGATCTTCTATTTTATCCACTATTCAGATACCTCATGTTTTTTTCTAAAAATTGCATGGGCAATGCTAAAATGTCCAGCCGCCAGTGCGGCAATAATTGAAATCTCTCCGGCCATTACTACTGCGGCACATATTTCTGCGAATTTTTTTGCTTTATTTTTTCCGTAACAATCCATTATTTTTAAACATTCTTTTGCGGTCGGTAGATAGGTGCCGCCTCCGACAGTTCCCACAATCAAATTGGGTAAACTGACAGTGACATGTAAATTGCCATCAATATTAACATGCATATCGGTAATGCCGATTGCAGCTTCAGAAACACATGCAACATCTTGCCCGCAGGCAATATAGATAGCTGCAAGGGCATTGGCATAGTGTCCCTGAACCCCAATCTGTCCACTTTGAATACCACCAAGCGTAGAAATTCGGCAGTATCGTTCCATATCTTCAGGAGTTGAATGCAGTACTTTTTGAATTATTTGTTTGGGCAATATGGTTTCGGCAATTACTTTTTTGCCGCGAACCCCAAGGAAAGATAGCATACTCGCTTTTTTATCACCTGAAAGATTACCTTCAATATACCAGTTTTGAGGTTTTACAGGACTTTGAGTAAGGATTTTATCACAGATTGCCTGTGTTGCCACTGTGACCATGTTTTGTCCTGATGCATCACCGGTCGTATAATCAAGTATTAGATAAACACTTGATCCATTGATAGTGGGTTTTATGTCAACCAGTTTTCCATGTGCTGTAGCAGACTGAACCGCCTCAAATAACGTTTGGGTTTCAGAAAGCAGCCAGTTGAGAAATAGCCCGGCCTGAGCAATTGTTTTAAAATGAAAGCAGGGCGCCCGGGAGACACCTTCGGTAACACAAAGGGAACTCGCGCCTCCAGCCAGACTGATGGCATAGGCACCTCGATTATAAGAAGCCACCAGGGCTCCTTCCGTGGTGGCCAATGGAATATAATAATCATCATTGGCGTGCACACCATTGACCCGCAATGGACCTATTATACCAACCGGTATCTGGGCAAACCCAATGAGGTTCTCAATGCTGCCTTTTAGATCTTCAGTAGAGATATTATGTTCATCTCCCTGGAGTGCTTCTATATTTAAACCGCGGCTTTTTAGAAAGTTTTGTCGTTTTTTTAATCCATCTTTTGAATAGATATCTCTTGCCGGGATTTTATCGGGTAAGGCTTTTGATTCAGTAGGTATAGCGGTTAGCTTTTGAACAAATTCTTTTTCATCAATCTGTTCTACTATGGACTGTTTGAGTTCCTGACTGCGTTTTAGCGTTTGTGGCATTCTGACCTCTTTTTCAGACCTCGTATAAAGGTTTTTATAGGTTTATTTCAATTTAAAAATTTATCACTTGTTCCGACAAGAATATATTATGGTTTATTAAAGAAGCTGGTGTAAAATACTTCATAAAATTCGATCAAGTGGCCAGAGACGCCAAAAGTACATTTTTATTTTTTTTGTAAAAGAGGCATGACTGTCCGGCTTGTCCTTTGCTGTGTTCCAGCTGTTTTCCGGCAACATATCCTTGAGGATTGATTGCTCAACCTTTATCGCAATATTTCGATTTTTAATAATTACACCCACTTCAGTGTTCAAGTTTGCAGAACGAGGGTCAAGGTTGAATGTTCCGACAAAAAGGACTTCACCATCGATCACCAAGGTCTTTGCGTGAATAGCAAAGGTGGGGATAGATTTCTTCAACGCTTCATAACGCTCTATGAGTTCTTGTTGGATTTTTGGATTCGGTTTAAATTCGAATACCTCTATGCCCGCAGCAAGAATCTTTTTTCGTTGTTTGGAGTAGCCACTAAAAGCCTGCAGGTTATCTGTTGATGCAAGGGAGTTGGTGCTTATCTGTACTTTTACACCTCTGTCAATTAGTTTTTTAAAAAATTTGATGCCATCCTTCGGCATTATCAGGTAGGGCGATTGGATAACAATGCGTTCTTTCGCTTCTGAGACAGTACGCACCAGTTGATCAAAGGTTTCACTACCACCTGTAAGCGATGTGCTGGCATTCTTTCCAGGGACATCATGTATGAATCTGACATCCCCCCATGTCATTGCTTTAGCCAGTAATGAAAACTTTTTATGCAAGTCATGGAGAGCACTACGTACAGCTGTTTCAAAGTTTTTCGAGTTTGAGGCGTAATCATGTAAGTCTTTGTATATCTTTTCTCGTTCGCTTTCCAGTGGCGTTACAACTTCCTTGTTAAGTATCGTTTCAACAGGAATAGCCAAGTTTGAAGTCCAGAACGTTGAAAAGTTTTTTTTAACATTATCAACAACGGGCCCAATAAGCAGGGTATCTCGGTCCCTGAAATTATAAATTTGGTTATAATCGAAATATTCATCTGCCATATTTCTGCCGCCGGTAATTGAGACACGATTGTCAACCGTAAATGTTTTGTCGTGCATACGTTGGTTTGCAGAACGAAAATTAAAAAGAAGATGCCAAAAACGTTCAAGGATCGATATCCCGACTGAATGCTTCGGATTATATATTCGTATATCAATATTCGGATGAGCATTCAGGGAAAGCATGATTTTATCTGGTGCGTCAATAAGTAAATCATCAACTAAAACCCGCACCTTTACACCGCGACCTGCAGCCCTGAGTAATGCTTCGGCTGCCAGAATGCCAATATTGTCAGTGCTCCAGATGAAATATTGTACATCAATGGTTTCAGTGGCATGGTCAGTCAACCAACCCCTTGCTAAAAGGGCTTCTTCCCCCTTTTCAAAAATGTAGGCTCCACTTTTACCATGATTATCTCCAGACACCTCGTGGATAGCCTCGTTTAAGGTCATCCTGAAATACTCCTTCTCATCCGCCCAGGAATCACTGCAACCGAGCATGATTGTAACAAAAATAATATACAATAGTTTTGTCAATATTCATGATCCTTTTTAAAATTTTTAATAGGGCATTTTTACCCTAATTAACACTTAAGCTCTTCATACTACTGACCGCATAAATAAAGATATTCAGCGACCTTATTACTTGGTAATTACCATTTTATGAGGTAGTTGTCTATCCTGCTCTTGCGTGATCATTTTAACAGTTAAATCAGTAGCGCAAAGCATCTGTTGCATTACAGACCAAGTGTGAGATCTATAAAAAAATCAGTCTTTGGAATAAGATCGATAAAGGCATGGCTGAATTTTGGGACTGTTAAAAATTCATTTAATCGTTTTTAAAAGCTTTGAACTCAGCCTGACCCAATTTCATATGAAAGAGTTTAAACCGCTCCTTCAAGTCGTTTTCCATCCAAGTTATAATCAAAATCTTATGGGATCAGTTTTGTTTTGTAACAGTGCTGATTATGTATTGGTGCCCATATCCCATGCCAGTGTATTGGCAAGAAAGATGATGGCATATCAAATTTTCACATCAGTCCTTATATGTCATGGAGCATTTTAGTGGTAGCGTCCAGCCAGACCAATAGGACAAAAATAAGCGGTTATCTACAGACAAATCTTATGGTTTTTGCAAATTAAAGTGAGTCATCCAAATTTTTGTCCTCAACGATCTTGAAATTTGCTGCGTGCTTCTAATATGACCACCCCCACTGCGAGCACGGACAATAAGGCGAATAACAACAAGCGTGATACCCAGGAAATTTCTTTTATTGATACGACTGTGGCAATAA